>NZ_DBMDDV010000025.1:0-40034 GCF_057431175.1 Gemmiger sp.
CGTTGACCGTGGAAGTGTTCACATAGGTGTATGTCGGGCATCCTGCAGGCTGACCGTTGGCACCGTGGGTGCAGCAGTAGGCGGGTTCGCCGTTGAACCAGATCAGCCAAGTGCCGTTGACCTTGGCAACCTTGGTGATCTTGCCGCTTGTCACCGCAGGGGTGGGGCGCTCGGCAAAGGTGGCAATTTCGCTGTCAGGGAAAGGATACTCGGCAGTCGCATTGCGGTCGATGGTCACCTGCAAGGTTTTGGTCAGGCAGCTGCCGTCCGGGGCGGTATAAACCAGCTGTGCGGTAAAATCCGCATCTGCCTGCACATATACACCCAGCACAGCAGCGGAGGTTTCGCTGTATTCGCTATGCAGCAGACTTTCGGCATCCTTGGCGGGCTCGCCGTAGTAGTCCAGCAGAGTCACGCTGTCCGGCAGAACCAGATCAACGGTGCTGCCGTCGGTGGGGTACTCCACCTGCGCCAGAATCGGCACAATGGCGTAGTCGGTATCTTCCAGCAAGGGCGTTGCCAGCGTCAGGTTGTCGCTGTCCAGCGCCTCGGCGCTCAGATAACTATCCTGCTCTAAATCGGCATCCCACGCGCCAAGCCCGATTTTGGTTTCACCGGTCGCTACCGGCAAACCGTAGCTGCCAAGGTAGGAGCCTGTGGGGGCGTCCGGCATATCCTGATACAAAACCTCACCGTCAAAGGTGTAAGGCTCGTTTTCTTCAGCAGGCTCATCCGTGGTTGGTGCTGCGCTTTCCTCGGTAGCTGCTCCGAGGTCGGGGCTGCTGGCATCGGTCTGGCCGTTGTCTGTTTCAGACGGCTCGGTCTGCTGCTCCATCTGCACGGTTTCCTCGGTGGGCTGCGGTGTGGGTTCCTCCGCAAACGCTGCACCGGGCAGCATGGAGCAGAGCATTACCGCCGCCGCAAACAGTGCGGTAACACGATGCTTCAATTTATAATGTGTTTCTTTCATTGTGAAATCCTTTCAAAACAGAGATTTTTTCACGAAAAAAAGCGCCTGCAAAATGCAGACGCTGCGGTTATCTTTCGGGGGTATCCTGAGCGGGCTGGGCTTTGGCTTTTTCAAATTTTCGCACTTGGTTTACAAAACCGTCCAATAGGCAGGTATGCGCTTGTAGGTCAGCGTAGTAACAGGAACGGTCAAATCCACGGCGATCCATATCTTTGATCGTGCGAATGGAATCTGCCCATTCTCTATTTGTGTGAGAAATACGACCATCTCCATTACGGGTTTGAATGGCCGCTGCCAACACATATTTTGTGCGCTCCAAACCATATTCCGCCACTACCTGTTCAACAGCGCCAGCGCCCAGCCGCATACCATCAAAGCGCTGTGCAAGCGCTGCGTCAATCTCGTCCCGACACCTTTCATTCAAGTGGCAAGACGCATGGTACTGCTGCAATTCGCCGTGCTCGCGGGCATAAGTGACGGACTGTCGATATACTTTGGGTGGGTTCTGCTGCTGCTCCTTTTTCAGCAAGTCATCTGCGCGGTCTTCCACGCACTGAGCCACAATGCTCATATAATCGGTTTCCAACTTGGAAAAATCCTTATACACATCCGCCAGCGGCGCGGGAGATTTCAGCAGCGCCCGCACCTGTGCGAGGGTGAGGTTCATTTCTTCCGTTGCCAGAATAATGTCCTCACGGACGCTGTACTCATAGGCGTGGTGTAGAATTTCTTCTGGCGGCTGTGCGGTCAGCCATAGGCAATAGGCGCTCTGTTCCACCCGCATTTTTTCGCAGAGCTGCTCCTGCGGAGTCATTCTTTTACCTCGCACACCAAAGAATTGGTTTCCATCACATGACGCCAAAAATCGACCTGCCTGTCATAAGACATATTATCATAGCAGACATCAATCAGCGTTGCATACAGCTTTTCCTCATCTTCAGGGGAAATGGCAAGAGAAATATTGTTTTGCGAACAATAGCACAGGTAATCAACAAGGTCGCCCATAGTATCTGCACCGCTGTTCTCCAACAATTCTTCCCACTCGTGCGGAAAATCGAGCTCTTCCAGCACAATATCCACCGTGTCGTCACACATAGGAATGCTTACGGTTACTTCCTCTCCCGGATGCGGGCTGAAACAGTCCAAAATAGGTAAACAGCCAGCGTGTCCGGCTGCATCTGCCAATGTGTTGGCTAACAGACTCATCATTTCATCGTGCGTCATAAAATCCTCCGAAGCAGATAAGATTCCACAAAAATTACGACTGCATACTGAATAAATCACTTCGTGTATGCAAATCATTCAACATCTCTCCATTCCAAGGAGTTGTTTTCAAGCATATCTTCCCAAAATACCATCTTGCCGTCCATGTCCATATTTTCATAGCAGATTTTGAGCAATGCAGTAGAAAGAACATCATCGGCACTTGAATTTTCGGATTTGTTTTTGTTCAGATAATCGGCAACGTCTCCGATCGTTTCAGCACCAATTTTTTTCAGTAACGGTTCGCACTCCTCCGGCCAGATTTCGCTGCCCACCGGCATGATGCGCATAACACCGTCAATAGGATACTCTATGCGAGTTTTATCCTCCTCGCACTGTGAGAAACCGTCTATAACGCTAATACAGCCCTCATACCTTGCCTTTGTAAGCAGGGTCAACGCTAATTCTTCAATAAGTTCGTCATAAATCATGTTTTCCTCCAATAGAAAAAGCGCCCACAAAAGTGAGCGCCCAGATAAAATATTCGGTTATGAGAACATCGGCAAACTGTCGTTTGCTGCATCTGTTTTCAGAATGGTGATCCAGTTGCTTTTGCCGTAGAGAAACCGCACGATATGCACCGTTTGCGTGGCATCGTCCACCGTGTAAAACGCAAGGTAATTCATAACGATGGTGAAGCGGATTCCCCACAAGGAAAGCAGTTTGTCGGAAACGACTTCAAATTTGTGCGGGAATTCTGCCAGTGCTCCGATTTTTTCGTCGGCCACATCCAACAGCTTGTCGGCGGCAGTTGGATTTTTCAGTACAAGGTCGATATAGTCGTAGGCGTTCGCCATATCGCGCTCGGCGGCTTGGGTGACATGAATGTTGTATTTCATCTGCGCTCCCTGCGGTGGCGCAAATCAGCCATAACATCGGCAAAGGGGCGCGTGTTCCCGGCTTCCACGTCGGCAAGGCCCTCTTGCAGCTTGCTGTACAGTTCAATGCGGCCCGCCATTTCCTCATAGGTTTCCATGCTCATAACGGCAAGGTCGCCCTTACCGTTTTTGGTAATAAAGACCGGTTCGTTGTAGGCATGGCAGTAAGAGGAAATGTCATTATAGTTGTTCCTTAAATCTGCGCTGGAACGAATGTTCGGCATAGATAGCACCTCTCTTTCATACAGAAATTATATCATAATTTCTGTATGAAAACAAGTAGGAGTTTTAGTTGAATGTGACAGTCCAGTAGGTATACTGCCCCTCGGCGGTGGAGCAAAACCAACAGGCCACACCCATGCTCGTAAAGCTGGCGTTGGTGTTCTCCTGTACAGCCCAATACGCGCTGTCGCTGGTGTCGATTTATTTACACTGTAAACCATAGAACAAGCTCATAGCGACAAGGTTTATGAAAATGCTTCTATACTTTACAGTTGGTCGTATGTGTAACGGAATAAGTAAAGAGGGGCTGTTGTATATGCTCGTCCGAATGTGCTCACCAGCGCGGTCAGGAATCAGCCTTGCCTGCCAGTGCCAGAAACTTCTTATCGGACTGGATACCCTGTGTCAAAAACTTCCCGTCCCGGAACAGGGCATAGGTCGTGACCGGGGCGGGCGTGTTCTGCGCAGTCTCGCGGTCGGTGATGTGGTGTACGGTCAGCGAGATGCCGTGGGCCCGGGCAGTCTCTGCCACGCGCGGCACCCAATAACAGGTAAAAGGACACTGGTCGGTATAGTAGAGCACAAAGCCGGGCTCTGCAGCCTGTGGGTGCTTGGCACAGGGCTTGAACTTGGGCGGCGCAGCGTCAGGGGAAAGCGGCAGGTACATCAGCGTGATGCCGCAGTCGGACACATCCGCAGTGGAAAAGCCCTCATGCGCCAGAAACTTGGCGTCGGCCAGAAATTCGCGCTTGCGCCCCTCGGCAGACAGAATACACACTCCCTTACGCCCCTGCGCCCGGGCATCGTTGACGCATCGGGCCAGCAGTTCTTTCGCGTAGCCGTGGCCTTTCAGCGCCCCGGAGACCCAGAGGCAGTTGATATGCAGACAGCCCTCTGCCTCCATGGGCAGCCAGGCGTTTTCCGCCGGGATGTATTCAATAAAGCATTTGCCGCGCTCCACGCTGCGGCAGAAAACCAGCCCTTCGTCAAAGCGCTGTTTGAGCCATTCCTTTTTTGCCAGGCACTGCTTGCCGGACATAGCACAGCAGATGTGCTCCTTGTCGATGTTCTCTTTCGTGATGCGGATATAGTCCATAGTCGATCACTTCCCTTTTAACTGGAACGGTTTGCGCTTTCATACTGGTTTTTCCTGTGCTTATTATACCTTACCTGTTCCTGAAGTTCAATGTTGCCACAAAACATCGGTTTTTCTTGTTTTTGAGGCGATTTTGTACTATAATAATTACAGTAAGTTCAAAAGTGATGGACTTGATCGGTTGTAAGGTCACGATTATGCAAAATCGAAATACCAATTTGAATGACATCTATATGTCGGATCGCTTGCAGGCACAGCTGCAGCAGATCGACCAATACGCAATGACCTGCGTGGTTGCTCCCATAGGGTACGGTAAGTGCCCGCAAGCATGACCTTTACAAATACCTACACGCCGAAGGCCACGCCTGCGCCCACCCCCAGCCAGGAGCCTTCTGCTGCCCCGGCACCCACAGCTACCCCCGCACCTACCGCAACCCCGAAGCCTGTTGCTACCGCAACACCTGCCCCGATGACGCATATTCCGCAGACGGCGGACACATTCCCGCTGGCGCTGCTGATCGCTATTCTGGCTATCAGCGGCGGCGCGGTTGCCCTGCTGATCGTGGGCAAAAAGCGCAAAAAGTAATTCTCTCATAGTTCCCTAAATAGCAGACCCCCTCCCATACCGCCGGCAACAGCGGTGTGCGGCGGGGGTCTGCTTTTATCTGCCAAACAGAATCCCCCTCGACTCATAAATCGAGGGGTGAATAGCCTATAGCAAAAGAATGTAAAAACACCATCTTGCCGTGCAGAACAAGATGATGTAAAATGGAAATAATGAGAAGTTCCCTCCATAAAGGCAGCCATACACCGCATCCAAAATCCGCCGGGGATGCAAAAACCAATTCGTTGGAGGTGTGCATTATGCCAAAGCCAAAATGGAATCTGAACACCATTTACATATCTGAGCGGCTGCAAGAGAGCCTGCGGCCTATTTCCCGCTGCGCCATGACGACAGTGGTCGCGCCCATGGGCTATGGAAAAACCACAGCGGTGAACTGGTATCTCGGCGAGCACGCCAAAGCAGAGGCACTGCATATCATCCGTATCAGTGTGTATTCCGACAACCTTGCGATTTTCTGGAAGAGCGTGCAGGAGGCGTTTGCCCGCGCAGGGTTCACCTTCCTGCGGGAGTATCCCTGCCCAACGGACGCGGCAGGCGGCGGACTGCTGATTGACGATCTCTGCCATATGCTGGCGGGCGAATCCCCCTGTTACATCTTCATTGACGATTTTCATCTGCTGACGGACAAGCGTGCCCCCCTGTTCCTTTGTATGTTGGCAAATCGGCTACCTGCCAATGTGCATATAATCGTTGCAAGCCGTGACCGCTTTTTGCCCGCCGCGGAGGCAGTGCGGCTGGGGGGCAAGGTATATCAAATCGGCATGGAACAGCTGCGCCTCAACCATACGGAGCTTGCGGTTTATGCCCACCGCTGCGGGACAAAACTTTCCGATGCGCAGGTGGAAAGCCTTCTCTATTCCAGCGAGGGCTGGTTCTCTGCCGTATATCTGAACCTGCGCACCCTCTCCGAGCGCGGCGTGCTGCCCAGCCGAAACTCCGATATCTACGCCACTTTTACCGCCGCTATGATCGATCCGCTGCCGGAAAAACAGCGGGAGTTTTTGGCGGTAATGGGCCTTGCCGATGAGTTTACCGTCGAAATGGCGCAGTGTATCACAGGGGATGCGGACGCGGCGCAGATCCTTGCCATGCTGACCGAGCAGAACGCCTTTGTCACGCGTTTGCCGAATGGCGTGACCTATCGCTTTCATCACATGATGAAGGAATGTGCCGAACGGAGCTTTCACGAGATGAAAGCGGAAACGCAAAAGCTCTATTGGGAGCGTTTCGGGCTGTGGTATGAAAACCAACGGCAGTATCTTCACGCTATTGCTGCCTACCGAAAAAGCGAGGACTACCACGCACTGCTGCGGGTCATTCGCGGTGATGCAGGCATTCTGCTGGCCTCGCTGAAGCCGGAGGATGTGCTGGACGCATTGAACAAATGCCCCGCCGAGACATTGAAAGCCAATCCCTTTGCCATTCTGGTCCTGATGCGGCGGATGTTCACATGGCGGCAGATCCCGAAGATGCTGGAGCTAAAAGAACTGCTGCTGACAGCCATTGCGGAACACCCGGAACTGTCGGCGGAGGAGCGCGGCAACCTGCTGGGTGAGTGCGACCTTATCCTGAGTTTTCTCTGCTATAATGACATCAGCGCCATGAGCCGCCTGCACCGCAGTGCCAGCAGGCAGATGTCCCGCCCAGCCATCAGCATCCAATCCGGCGGCGGCTGGACCTTTGGCTCACCATCCGTCCTGATGATGTTCTACCGCGCACCGGGAGAACTTGAGGGCGAGCTGGCCGAGATGGATGAGTGTATGCCCCATTACTATAAGGTCACGAACAACCACGGCCAGGGCGCGGAAACCATTATGCGCGCAGAGGCGCTGTTCTGCCAGGGACATTTTACCGATGCGCACATCGAGCTGGAGCGCGCTTACGCACAGGTCAGGGACAATGGGCAAATCAACATGGCGCTATGCTGTGATTTCCTGTCGCGGCGGCTTTCTCTGCACACCGATGTGGAGCAGCGCTATACTTTTGCGGAAAGATACGCAGAGCTGCTGCAATATCACGATGCATCGTGGATCAACATCTGGTGTGCCACCAGTGCCTATTATCATGCGCTGCGGGGGGAAGCAGAAGAGATCCCGGAAATTTTTTCGCAGCACAGGCTCTCCACCGTCAATATGCTTGCGCCGGGCAAGCCCATGATGGAAATGATCGAAAATCAGGTGTATCTTGCCCAAGGCGCCTATGCCAAGGTGGTGGGACGCAGCGCGGAACTGCTGGCGGTGTGCGAGGCGATGCACTATGCGCTGGTGGCGCTGCATATCCGCATCCAGACGGCAGCGGCCTATGAGAAATTGGGCAAGACCGAGGAGGCCCGTGTATGGCTGCGGAAAGCGCTTGCCGATGCGGAATCGGACGACTTTGTGATGCCGTTCGTGGAGAACTACGACTGCCTGCAGCCCATTCTTGCGCGCGAGATGAAGAACGAATTGACCGTGAAAATCACTGACCTTGGCGAAGCGGCAATAGCACGAAACGCCGCAAGCGTGCGCCCGGCAGCATTTGATGTGCTGACAGCGCGGGAATTTGAAATCGTAGAACTGATGGTGCAGCGGCTCAGCAACCGCGAGATTGCCGAAAAGCTCTATCTCTCCGAGGGAAGCGTCAAGCAGTACGCGAACCAGATCTATTCAAAACTCCATATTGACGGCGATACCCGAACCAAGCGAAAGCAGCTTGCCGAGCTGCTTGGGCAAAAGTCCTAGCCTTTAGTTAATGGTTATCCCACCCGATCCACCGTACAATGTAGGTACGGTGGATCTTTATTTTTGCGGAAGGGAGGGCCTACACTTGAACCGAAGGTATCTCACAGCTGTCACGCCGCTGCCTGATTATATTTTGCAGGTCGATTTTGTGTCCGGAAGTCGGCTTTTGCTGGATATGAAGCCGCATCTGGATAAGATTCGGTTTCGCCCGCTTGCTGATGCGCGGGTGTGGAGCAGCGCTGTGACCAACGGCATCTTTGTCCGCTTTGGCGATGTGGAGCTAAGCCATGACGAAATTTTGACCATGGCAGAGCAGGCATACGAATGAAAAAAGCAACGCAAAATAGAGAAATTTAAGGAGGAAAGACATGAACTGTATCCAAAAAATGCTGGCAGCTGCGCTCGGCTGCGTGCTGAGTGCGCTGCTTCTGACCGGCTGCGGAGAAAAAGAAGAGCCGGTCAACATAACGCTTGCAAACCACAGCGGTCACGGCATCACATCTATCAGCATCACGCCCTCGACCAGCGATGAATGGGACACGGAGCTTGTCGACGGTATCTTCCAGAGCGGAGAAATGATGGAAGTCAGCCTTGGTTCCTACAAACCGTCTGAGCTTCCGGACTTCAACATTCTTGTCTACAACGAAGAAAGCTACGTCCTGTACGACAACGATGTTGACGAAGTGGATTTTACAATCCACGATGGCGACTATGTTGTATTCCTGTCTCCGGACGGCGACGACAGCATCGTGGTCTGCACATCGGAGGAATATGACAATCTGTACGCCGGCGATGGCGAGAACGCCCCGACAGGCTACACGGCCGAAGAGCTTGGGCAGACTGGCGGTATGTCAGGCTTCTCCGGCTGCTGGAAGCTTGAAAACGCGCCGTTCTATTTCGTCATCAACGACAACTATGAGTGGATTGCCGTCAACCTCTACGGCGAGCAGGTCGGCCCCGGCTATGTCGTGTCGGAAGATGACTGCATCATGCTCTGCATGGAGGACGACACAGAGCTTGTTTCCCTCTGGCAGACCGCTAACGGCGACCTGAGCGACGCCAACGGCAACACACTTACCGCCTCTGAGTACATTATGCTCCTGCCGACACCGGATGACGAGCTGAACCAGACCGCCTGCTTTCCCGGTAGCTTTACCAATGTATCCATCAAGTATCCAATCCAGATGGAAGCACACGAACACCCGAATGTTGACAATTCGCTGAGCTTCAACGCAGTCATGGAAGACGGAACAGATGACTACTATTCCAATATTGTGATTGCCTTCCAGCCTATCTCCGGCTATGATTCCTATATGGAAAAGGGCGCTGCCAGCGCGAAGCCCTACATGGTCAAGATGCTCGACGACTTTATGAAGGGTATGTACGGCGACAAGCTCATCCAATCCTTCGGCTCGGATTTCAAGGATAACGGCGACTACTACAGTCTGACCGGTTATATGTGGCTCGACGGATCCATCTTCTCCGACGGTCCGTCTCAGCCTGTGCGCGGCTGTATGGAGGTTCGCTACTACGGTCCGACCGGCTACGCGCTTGTCGCAACGACCATCGCGCTCGAGGGTCGAATCCACAACTACTTTGAGATTTGCAACAGCATGCTCGAAACCATCTCCTACACCGCCGGATGGAGCACCGCGCCCAAGCCCGTACCCACTCAGGCAACCTATTCCGGCGATACCGGCGACTACGGCACGCCATACTACTGGTATGATGAAGACGGCGACGTGTGGTACTGGAACGGCTATGAAAACGAGTTCATCTCCTACGGCTCGGACGGCTATATTGACGACGATTCTGGCGAATACATGGAATCCAACGATGCCGGCTGGGATTACTCGGATGAGTACTACGACGACTACGATCCGTGGTCTGACCCCGGTGACGGCTGGGACGATTACTCTTACGATGACGAAGGTTGGGGCGACTACTTTGATGAGTAAGATACAGGCTCTGAACGTGCGCTGCCGGTGCCGCGCAATGTCACTTTATTACCTGATGGAGTGACCGGAAGGAGGCGTATCATGAAAAAACGGTGGAAGAACACCGCATTCTTTGCGCAGGTGATGGTGCTTTGCCTGTGCCTTGCCGCCTGCGGCAATTCCGATGATGTGGCGGGGGATGATTGGCGCACGACCGGTATGGTGGTCGACAGCGGAACCATCACCCATGACGGCGACAGTGTGGATGTCCTGGTCACAGTGAGCGAGAGCAGCGCAGCCTTCTACCGGGACATCCCGGAGCAGGTGCTGTTCGACAGTGTCGCCTTCCCCATGGACATTCCCGATGCGGAGCAGGCATTTCACAGCATCTCCTTTGACGATCTGGACGGCGACGGCGAGAGCGATGTATGGGTGAGCTTTCTTCACGAAAACGGGGATGCAACGGATCTTGTCTGGATCTGGGATCCGGAGGAGCGCTATGTCTATCGGGAGGATCTGTCCGCGATTCCGGCTGATGAGGGCAGTCCAAGCGATTATGCAGGGCTTTGGGAGTACCCGGACGAAAATCTTTGGCTGCGCATCTATGATGATGCGACATGGGAATTTGTAAATGATCAGGAAGATGTCATTGAGTACGGCACACTGTGGGCGGACGAAAACGGCGTGACGCTGCACTTTGACGGCAGCGGCGATACCCTGCAGCTGGATCGCAGCGGCAGCGGCGATCTCATCAACAGCGTGAACGGCGATATGCTTTTCCCGGCGGAGAGTAACCGGCAAGGCGGAATAGGAGACGAATATGGAAGAGAAGAATAAAAACCTGACGGATGAACAGCTTTCGCAGCAGCTCCGCAAGAGTAAAGGCGGAAAATGGGGCGGAATGCTCCTTTCCCTGCTGGGCGGCGTGCTCGTCTTTGCGGGTATCGTGCAGGGCGGCAATCTTGTACTGATCATTGCGGGCGTTGTGATCCTCGCGCTGGGGCAGGCGGCAAAGGGAAAATCCAGGGAGCAGGCCGGCCGCCAGACCTTCGATGCCCTGGCACCGGATATTGTAAGCACAGTCTTTGACAACATACAGATGGCTCCCGCCCCGCACATATTGGATGCGAAGGATACAAACATTCCCCTGCCCGGCCACACCTATTGCAGCGGCAGCGGGTATATCCGCGGAACCTATCAGGGGCTGCCCACCGAATTGTGCACCGTCAGGCTGACGGAGGTGAACGAGTTTCAGCGCGAGGAAACCGGTCAGTGGGAGAAAAACGAGCGTGAGGTCTATACCGGGCAGTGGATGCTGTGTGAGCTGAACCGGGAATTTCCGACCTGGCTGACCATCTGGCCAAGAGAACGGATGGATAAGCTGTTCGGCAGCAAAACCATCCGGACAGGAAACGAGACCTTCGATAAGCGTTTTAATGTAAGCAGCGATGATGAAGCTGCAGCCCTGCACATTCTGACGCCCGACTGCGCAGAGAAAATTCTGGCGCTGGCGGATTCCTCCTTCGGTAGGCTTGCCATAAACCTCAACAGTGACGGCAGACTGTATCTCGCGGTTCACAGCGGGCACGGCTTTTTTGACCTCGGCAAGGGCCGTGAGGATCCGGCACAGCTGCGCCAGCGCTTTACCCGTGAACTGACGTGGTTTACGAATATGATCGATGTGTTCCGCGGCGCGTAAAGGAGGTGGGCAATATGCCGCTTTGGCTTGCTGTGGTGCTGTTGGCATCGGCGGTTATCGGCATCGTGCTGTGCCGTAAATATCTGCGCCGAAACAAAACCGCGCGCATTCTCGGTATCAGTATCTGTGTGCTGCTGGCGTTGGCCTGCATCCTGTATATCGGTCTGACCCTTCTCTTTGTGGATGCGGTGCAAAACCAGCCGCCCGCATTGTGACAGGAAAGGCACCGGCAGAGGTGTGAAGGAGGCCGTATGAAAAAGATTCGAATCCTCATTATCAGTATCGTTCTTGCGATAGCGCTTGTGGCGTGTCCCATAGAATCTACGCGGAATATCACAGCGGGAATCGGTTTCATTCTCGGGGCTGTGTCGGTGGCATGGCTCGGGGTGCGCCAGCGGAAAGGCGCACAGAAGGAATACGAGGATACTGTGCGGCGGTACACAGGCACCACGATGATGAAGGTGGTATGGATCGAGGAATCGGTCAATGAACGGTGGGAGCAGCAGGAGGACGGCAGCGAACAGCTGCGCCGGGAGACAGTCTATCTTCCAACCTATGAGTACACCGTGAACGGCAAAACCTACCGGTACGCAAGCCGCCAGACCGTTTCCGGCAAGCGGGAACTGGGACGGCAGGTGGTTGGGTATTACGATCCCACTCGGCCCGACCGTATTACCGAAAACAAGCCGCGAAAGCCTGTTTTGGGTGGGATGGTATTCTTTATGTTTGCCGCATTCCTGCTCTGGTTCGGTATCATGTCCTTTGCCGGTATGCTTTCCATTTCCTGATACTGCGTACCCATGCCGGGTCGCAGCAGGCGCATTTCAGCCCCCAAAAACTTGTGTGCGCAGCGCGTGCTGCAAAAAAACAGGATACTTGCTGCCATACTTTTGTTTTATCTCTCCATGCAAGCATTTCCTTCGCAGATAGTCCGCGTGTTCGGCTGCATTTTGGCTTTTTCGATACTGCGCAATGTTTTTTCAAAAAAGGCTTGACAATTTGCGATTTTTACCCCTATAATTTTTATAAATACCTTGGGCACTGCTGCCCAACAGCGCGAAGAAGGAGACATGATGAAAAAGCAGCTTGTAAGCATCCTGTTTGCCCTGTGCATGGTGCTCTGCCTTGTGCCCCTGGCGGTCTTTGCGGAGGAAAGCACGGAAACCCCGCCCGAGTGCAGTTGTGAAACAGCCTGCACGGCGGAAAGCATGAATACGGATTGCCCCGTTTGCGGCGCGGAGGGCGCTTTGCCGGAGAACTGTGCACAGTGCGCCCAGCCCGCAGACGATGCGGCAGCCCAGCCGGAGGGAGAAGTGTCCGACCCCCAGCCGGAGGGAGAAGTGTCCGACCCCCAGCCGGAGAAAGAAGTGTCCGACCCCCAGCCGGAGACAGCCTTGACGACGTTAATTGGCGGGAACGATACGCTAAAAGAGGTCAACAGCGAGTCTGAGCTGACTAATGCGATTGCCGATTCTACTGTCGGCACCGTCAAGCTGGCGGCGAACATTGACATCGGCAGTTCCCTGACCGTCAACCGCGCCGTGACGCTGGACTTGAACGGCAAGGTGCTGCAAATGACCGGCAGCGGCAGTGTTATCAAGGTGGAGAGCAGCGGCAATCTGACGCTGACCGACAGCAACACCGCCGCCGAGCACAAGTTCATGCCCGGCACCAACGGCCTGTGGGTGCTGAACGAGGCAAGCGGCACAGAGATCGTCACCGGCGGCGTCATCACCGGCGGCACGGGCTATCCGTTTCAGCTCTACAGCACAGTAAATTGTGGCGGCGGTGTGTATATCGCACCCGACGGGCAGTTGACCATGACCGGCGGCAATATTATCGGCTGCTCCGCGGAGTACGGCGGCGGTGTATGTATTTATCCGAAGCAAGACAGCAAACAGGGTCAGTTCTCTATGTCCGGCGGCAGCATCATCGGCTGCTCCGCGGAGTCCGGCGGCGGTGTTTGTGCTTTCGGCAAGTTCCAAATGTCAGGTCAGGCGGTCATTCGCAGCTGCACCGCCGAAGGCACGTCATTTAAATTCGGCGGAGGCGTATGGGTCGACGGCAGCTTTGAAATGTCTGGTGAGGCAATAATCGAAGGCTGTCAGGCAATCTCCGAATACGCCTACGGCGGAGGCGTATATGTCAACAGCAGCAGTAGCTTTGTGATGTCTGAGAAGGCAAAAATCGAACGCTGTCAGGCAATCTCCAACTCTTCCACCCCTTCCAAGGGCGGGGGCGTCCATCTCTCAAACAATACGGAGTTCACCCTGTCGGGCAGCGCCGTGATCCAAAACTGCAAGGCGGATAATTCCGATGATTCCGGCAAAGCCTATGGCGGCGGCGTGAGCGCCGCTTGTGTGAGGCAGATTACCTTGGCGGGCAGTGCGAGTATTGCCGATTGTAATGCGGCAAACGGAAGCGGACTATACATCACCGGCTCTTCGTGGGATCCTAATGTCTATGGGCAACTTTACGCCAACGGCGGCTCGGTTGACGGCGACGTCGTGCTGGGAGATACAGAAGACGGTCCCAGTACCATTACAGGCACTGGCGAGACTGTGTTCAAAGGCAAAGTGACCGTTACCCCCGGCAGCACCATCGAAAAAGGCACATTCAACGGCGAGGTCATCAACAACGGTACCATCACCGGCGGCACGTTCAACGGCACGGTAAACAACAACGGTACCATCAACAACGGCACATTCAACGGCGAGGTGACCAACAACGGTACCATCAACGACGGCACATTTAATACCCCTATAACCGGCAGCGGCACAAAGGACGACCCCTATCAAATCAGCACCGCCGCCCAGTTAAAGCGGTTCCGGAATATTGTCAACGGTACGGGCGGTCAGACGCAGGACTCTGGCGCGTGCGCTGTGCTGATGAACGATATCGTCCTCAACGACGGTACATTTGACGCGAACGGAACCTATACTCCCGGCTCCAGCAGCAAGGCCGCTGAGGAATGGACGCCCATCGGCAAGTATACGGACGACAACGATAAGACCCCCTATACCGGCACCTTTGACGGACAGGGGCATACCATTAAGGGACTGTATGTCAATTCGGCGTCCGACGCCTACGTCGGCCTGTTTGGCTGTCTGGAGGGTGCTGCCGTCCGGAACCTGACGGTAGATGGCTATGTACAGGGTTACAAAACTGCCGGCGGTATCGCGGGCTACGCTTCAAATGCTGCGATTGAAAATTGCAGCAACCATTGCAGCGTTTTTGGCGGCAGTGACAGCATGCTTGGCGGTATTGCTGGCCTTAACTTCGACGGTGCGAAAATCATCGACTGCTATAATGTTGGTACAATTATTCGTAACAGCACTGTTTTCGAATTTTGCGGCGGCATTGTGTGGGGTAACGCTGGCACAGTCTCTAATTGCTACAATGTTGGAACTATCTCTGGCAACGTTTATGATGGCGAAATCGTTGGCAGAAATTCTGGCACTGTAGAAAACTGCTACTATCTTGCCGGTACGAACCTGGACGCAGTTGGCCAAAGCGATAGTTATGGCAAAACTACAAAAACAGAGTCCAAAACCGCCGCAGAATTTGCCGACGGCACGCTGCTGGAACTGCTCAAGGCTGACCGCAACGATTCTCCATGGGATAGCTGCCAGTATCTGGCCGCAGCAGGCAAGACCCTGCCGGTGTTCAAGGGACAGGGCGATGCTCATGAGCACAACGGCAACTGGACGTCCAACGGCAACGGCACCCACAGCCGCCGCTGCACCTGCAACGCCGTGGAAACACAAAACTGCTCCGGCGGCAAAGCGACCTGCAAGGATAAGGCCATATGTGAGATTTGTGGAGACAGTTACGGCAGCCCTGAACCGAACAACCACACCGACCTGAAACACATTGCCGCAAAGGCCGCCACCGCTGCCGAAGAAGGCAACATTGAGTATTGGCACTGCGGCGACTGCAACAAGTATTTCTCCGATGCTGCGGCAAAAACGGAAATCACCCGGGCCGACACCGTGACGGCCAAGCTGCCCCAGCCCACCACGCCGCCGACGGCAACCCCGACCGCATCCCCCACGGCGCAGCCCACCACCGCGCCGCAGGCTGCGGAGCAGCCTCGCCGGACCGCACAGCCCACGGTGCAGCCCACGGCCGCCCCCACCGTGCAGCCGGTATCCACCATCCCCGCCACCGGCGATACCAGCAGCCCCATTTTGTGGGCCGCCCTGCTGCTTTGCAGCGGCGCGGGTTTGGCAGTAACGGCATATAAGAAAAACAGACACCGTTCATAAAAAGTGTAGGCAGCTGTTCGTGGCTGCCTACATTTTTTATGCCGCATTTGCAGGGGCCGGATATGTCCGGCCTCTGCGTGTCGTTTATTGTAAAATTCTTGCAATTTTTGCCGTAATACGGTACACTGGTTTTATAGCAAACGGAAAGGAAACACACCATGGGAATCGTAGTAATCGGCGCAGTTTTTGTTGACATCAAGGGGTATCCCCTTTCCACCTATATCCCGGGCGGGCGCAACGCCGGCCGGGTCGAGCAGGTTCACGGCGGCGTCAGCCGCAACGTGGCCGAGGATATCGCCAATGTGGAGCTGCGCCCCACCTTCGTCAGCCTGGTGGACGACACCGGCTCCGGCCAGGACGTCATTGACAAACTGGACAAGCACAAGGTCAACACCCGGTTCATCCGCCGCGTGCATGACGGCATGGGCACCTGGCTGGCCGTGTTTGACAATGACGGTGACGTGACCGCCGCCATCTCGAAGCGGCCCGACACCCGCCCGCTGACCGCCCTGCTGGCCGAGAACGAGGAGGGCATCTTTGCCGACTGCGACAGCGTCGCCATTGAGCTGGATCTGGAAAAAGAGACGGTCAAGCAGGTGCTGCGCTCGGCCAAAAAGTACGGCAAGCGGGTGTATGCGGTCATTTCCAACATGAGCATTGCGATGGAGCGCCGCGACTTTTTACAGCAGATCGACTGTTTTGTCTGCAACCAGCAGGAGGCGGGGATGCTTTTCTCCGACGATTACGACCACCTTGCCCCCGCCGCCATGTGCCGCGTGCTGGCCGACAATGTGCGCAGTGCCCGCATCCCCTGCATGGTGGTGACGATGGGCGGCCAGGGCGCTGTCTACGCCCGCGCCAACGGCGAGTGCGGCATTGTGCCCGCCAAGAAGGTGGATGTCATCGACACGACCGGCGCGGGCGACGCGTTCTTTGCGGGTACGGTCATTGGCCTGACCTACGGCAAGGGCCTGGCGGATTCCTGCGAAATTGGCAGCCGGTTGGCGGCGTCGGTCATCTGCACCGCCGAAAACGTCTGCCCCCGCTTCCGCCCGCAGGAGTTCGGGCTGGATGTGGAAGTGGTGGATTGAGGAAAGAAGGCAGACCCTTTTGACCATTAAGGATATCGCCCGCGAGTCGGGCTACGCGGTGGGGACCGTCTCCCGCGTGTTGAACCATAACCCCAGCGTCCGCCCCGAGGCACGGGAGAAGATCCTTGCCGTGGTGGCGCAGTACGGCTACCAGCCCAATGCCAACGCCAAGCACCTGAAGCAGCAGGCCTACGAGGGCCTTGCCCTGGTGGTAAAGGGCACCCAGAACGCCCTGTTTGCGGATTTGCTGGACAAATTGCAGGCATATGTTGAAACGTGCGGCTACACGCCCACGGTCTACTACATCAACGAGACCGGCGACGAGATGGCCTACGCCCAGATGCTCTGCACCGAGCGCAAGCCCTACGGCATCTTTTTCATCGGCTCGCACCCGCACTGCTTCACGCCGGAGCTGGCCGGGCTGGGCATCCCCTGTGTGCTGCTGACGAACAATGCAGCGGGCCTGGGCATCCCGAACCTGTCCAGCGTCAGCGTGGACGACCGCGCCGCCGCAAAGGTCATGATCGAGTATATGTACAAGCAGGGCCGCCGCCGCATCGGCATCATTGGCGACCGGCCCGATTGCAGCCGCCCGAGCCAACAGCGTCTGGACGGCTGTCTGGAGGCCATGCAGCAGCTTGGCCTGCCCTTTGATTTTGACAAGCAGTACGGTTACGCCCGCTTTTCCATGGAGGAGAGCTACGCGGCGGCGGAGTACCTGCTGGCCCACTGCCCCGATCTGGACGCCGTGTTTGCCATGTCGGATCTGATGGCGCTGGGGGCCGTGCGTGCCTTCCAGGATCACGGCCTGCGGGTGCCGCAGGATATCGGCGTGGCCGGGTACGACGGTATTTCGCTGGGGCGGTTCACCGTGCCGCGGCTGACGACCATCCGCCAGAACACCGCGCTGCTCTCCCAGCGTGCCGCGCAGATTTTGCTTGCCAGCATCGAGCATAACGCCCCTGCGGTGCATGAGGTTGTGCCGTTTGAGCTTATTTTGGGGGAGAGCGTGTGATACAAAGGCTTCCCCCTTTCCCAATATCGCACCGTAGGGGCCGGACATGTCCGGCCCTCCACCTTGCCATAACCGCTCAGCTGCCCTTATGCCGCGGGCCGGGCATGCCCGGCCCCTACAACTCTATGATAAAAAGCAGGTACCCACGTTTTACCGTGGATACCTGCTTTTTTCTATCATTCTGCCGCGCTCTCCGGGGTGGCTATGCCAAATTGCTCGTTGAACCGCCGCTCGACCTCGGCGTCTACATAGTCGTCGTCGGGGTAGACATCGTCGTGGGCGTTGGCGTATTCCTCGGCGATATCATCGCGCAGCCGGGTCTTGATGTACTCGTCGCGGTCGGCCTCGCTGGAGAAGCTGGAGCCGTCATAGTGGTAGCTTTCCGTCACGCGCTGAGCCACCTGGGCAGCGGTCAGCCCCGCCGGGTAGGAGGCGACGCAGTCCAGGTAGTAGCTGATGCCGTCGTCGGTGTCCTCCCCGCTGGAGAAGTGGTAGCTCGTAAAGCCCAGGTCCTTGTCCGCGGCCAGCTGCATAATGCCTATGCAGTCGGCGGCAAAGGACTCGGCGTCGGCGTAGGGGCCGGTCAGGGTGGTGTTCAGCACGCAGTCGTCGCCGCTTTGCAGCGTGTAGCTGCCGCCCGCGTCGTGGTTGAACCAGACGTTGACACCGCAGTAGCCCGTTTTGGCTTTCAGCTCCGGGTCGGCGGTCAGGGCACCGTACAGGGCGTCCACCTTTTCCGTCTCGATGCGGCTTATGGCGCTGCTGCGGGCGGGGCCCCACTCACTGACAGCCAGGGGCAGCAGCGCCGCAGCGCCGACGACGCAAAGGGTGAACGCCGTACCCAGCATGGCCAGCCAGTCAAACTTGACCAGCACATCGGGCTTGGCGCTGTACACGAGCATTTCAATACCCAGCACAATGAGGATGACCGGGGAGAACTTTACAATTTGCAGCAGGTTGAACGCCGGCACGATTTGGTAGAGCATCAGCAGCACACCGGCCAGGATCAGCACCAGTGCAAACGCCAGCGTCCCCACGCGGCGTGTCTTTTTCGGGGTGGTTTTTTCGTCCATGATTCTATTACCTCATTTATTCTTCGTTGCACAGTAGGGGCCGGGCATGCCCGGCCCGCGCGTGTATGGCGGGCACAGCGGCGGTGGGTCAGCAGCGGGCGGGACATGTCCCGCCCCTACCCTGCGGCAAAAGGCAGACGAGCGGCGTCCGTAAGGCCGCCCCTCATCCGGCGCTGCGGCGCCACCTTCCCCCAAGGGGGAAGGCAGGGCGTTATTCATGCGGATACGGCGGCAGCTCGTCATCGCCGTGCTTCGTTTCGGGGTGCAGGCCCAGCAGCTTGAGGCCTGCGAAAATCAGCAATGCCGCAATGACAACATTCGGTATGCCGGTGATGATGTCGTAGGCGTAGCCGTCGCCAACAAGATTGCACAGCAGCGTATAGAGCCAGGTTGAGATGAATGTCTCATACAGTGCCCAGACGCCGAAGCCGACCAGACCCCAGCCAACCAGCCTGTTATGCTGGGGGACCAGCTTTTTGATCTCCTCATAATTGCCCAGAACCAGCAGGGAATCCTCCTTCGGCTCACCGGCCGCCATGTGGCGGATGAGGTCATAGGTGTCAAAAAAGCTGTACATCCAGATAACAAGGCAGAGGAACAGCAGCGGTTCAACGACGGTGGCCGCCATCACGCAGAGTATCAGTATCATCGCAATCGAGAGGCCGCGCTGCATATAGCCGTAGTACATCTGCCCCGCACCGGGGATGCAGGCGAAGATAAAGGTCAGGAATCCATTCTTTTTCATAGGTCATTCTCCCTTGGCGGTGCTGCCGCCGATCGGTTTGGTTCGCATTTGTTCCAGGCCGCTCTCAGCGGTCAGGGTAAAGTTTTTAAAGGTATCGTCGAGGCTTTTGTAAAAGCCGTTGACGGCGGTGCTGAATTTAGTGCCGAACCGCTCATGCGGGGCGGTGGGCTGCTGCGGCAGCAGGGCGGCAGCGTTGGGCACGCCAAAGGTCCTGACCGCACCCCACATCACAAACCCCAGCACGACGGCGGCCGCCGCCGACACATAGCGGTTCGTCATAATGCGGAAGCTGCGCAGCCGCATCAGGTTTTGCACCTGCGGGATCAGGTCGCGCATCGGCTGTTTCATGCAGTCGGGCGCAGCCTCGATCATGGCTGTGTAGCGCAGCAGGCAGTAGTCGCAGAAGCTCAGGTGCTCGGCGGCCTCCAGCGCACCCAAGTCGTCCAGAGTGCCGTCCTTCAAGGCGTACAGGCCCTCGTCGGTCAAATGGCCTTCGGCGTCAAAGAGTTTTTCGTTATCAAAATAAAGGCTCATTCGTTCTGCCTCCTCTCGGTAATTTGCTGGCGCAACAGCAGTTTGGCGCGCCATAGCTGGCTGTTGATGGTCGCAGGCGGGCGGCCCACCAGCTTTGCAATCTCGGAGCTTTCCTTGTGCTCCAAAAAGTACATGACTGCGATCTTTCCGTAAGGCTCACGCAGGTTCCGCACCAGCTGTTCCAGCTCGGCGGCCCCGGCGCGGTCGGCCAGGTTTACTGCCGGGTCGTCGGCGTCACTGCCGGGTGCGCCGCGCGGCTCCGGCAGGGCATCGTCACCCGGGGCCTCCACCTTGCGTACCCAGGCGCTTTTCAGGTGATCCTTGCATTTGTTGGCCGCCACCCGCACGAGCCACTGTTTGTAATACTGCGGTTCGCATCGGTCGATAGCCGAAAACGCGGAGAGGAAGGTATCCTGGGTCAGGTCCTCGGCGGTGTGGGGCTCGTGCACAAATTGCAGGCAGACCGTGTAGATGAGCTTTTGGTATTGCTGCATCAGCCCGGTAAATTCTTCATTTGTCAGTGCCCACACCTCCCTTGCTTTGTCCTTCTGTATACTAAAACGAATTCCCCGGCGCCGATATTGCAAGCGCGGGGGAATTTTTAAAAAAGTTTTCTTCTTTGGTTTCCCCCGAGGGGCTGCACCCGCAGGCGCGTGTCGAAGCGCAACCGCCGTAGGCGGCTCTTAGCGCGAAGACCGAGGCTGTCTGCGAAGCAGACTGATGAGGGGCAGGTGTGCCGTTATCGCCCTTTTACCGGGCAGCCACCGGAAGGCCGCCCCTCATCCGGCCTGCGGCCACCTTCTCCCAAGGGAGAAGGCTTTACAGGTTGATATCCAGCTCCACCGGGCAATGGTCGCTGCCCATCACATCCATCAGGATATCCGCTTTCTCGATTTTGTCGGCCAGGCGGCTGCTGACGAGGAAATAGTCAATGCGCCATCCTGCGTTCCGTTCGCGGGCGCGGAAGCGCATACTCCACCAGCTGTACATACCGGTGGCGTCGGGGTGCAGATGGCGGAAGGAGTCCGTGAAGCCCGCCGCCAGCAGCTCACCCAGCTTACCGCGCTCCTGATCCGAAAAACCCGCCGCGCCGCGGTTGGGGCCGGGGTTCTTCAGGTCAATGTCCTCGTGCGCCACGTTCAGGTCCCCACACAGGATGACCGGCTTCTCGGCATCCAGCTTTTGCAGGTAGCGGCGCAGGTCATCCTCCCACTGCATACGATAGTCGATGCGGGCCAACTCGTTCTGGGAGTTGGGCACATAGAGGTTCACGAGGTAAAAGTCCGGGTATTCCAGCGTGATGGCGCGGCCCTCGTGGTTGTGGATATCCTCGTCCAGGCCGTACCGTACCGACAGCGCCGGTTCCCTGGCCCAGATGGCCGTGCCGGAGTAGCCTTTTTTATCGGCGCTGTATATGTACTCGGTGTAATCTTCGGGCGCAAAATCCGCCTGCCCGGGCTGCATTTTCGTTTCCTGGATGCAGAAAAAATCCGCGTCGAGGGTGTTGAACACATCCTCAAACCCCTTTTTCAGGCAGGCCCGCAGACCGTTGACATTCCAGCTGATAAATTTCATGTGGGTGGCTCCTTTTTATACTTTTTTCACCGCATTCTTCTTCCACGCCCCGGTGGCAAATCTGGCGATAAAACAAATCACACGGCAGACCCAGTCAACCAGCATGGCGTACCAGACGCCGACCGCACCCATGCCCATATTGACGCAGAGCACCCAGCTCAGGCCCATGCGCCATACCAGCATGGAAATCGTGGCGACCACCATCGTGTACCGCACATCGTTGGCGGCGCGCAGGGCGTTGGGCAGCACAAAGCTGGCCGGCCACAGCAAAATTGAAAAGCCGTTGTGGATCATGACCAGCGTGAACGCCAGCGCCCGGGTCTCCGGCGTCAGGGTGTACATACTCAAAATCTCGTTGAGCAGCAGCAGCACCGTAACGTTCACCGCGCCCTGGGCGATGTAATCCCACAGCAGCAGCTTTTTGGTGTAATATTTCGTTTGTTCAAAGTCCTGTGCACCGACGCAGCGGCCCACGACGGTAATCATGGCAAGGCCCATGGCGTTGCCCACAATGCAGCCGATGGCGTCCAGGTTGTTCGCCACCGCGTTGGCTGAGATATGCACCGTGCCGAACAGCGAAATCATCGAGACGACCAGCACGCGGCCCAGCTGGAACAGACTGTTTTCAAATGCCGAGGGGACACCGATGTACAGGATGCTCTTGACGGTTTTGCCTTCCAGCCGGGTGACGCTGCGGGGCGTGATCTGCAGCACATAGTCGGGCCGCGCTGCCAGCGACAGGATGATAACCGCGCCCACCGCGCGGGAAATCAGCGTAGGCACCGCGACGCCCGCGACGCCCATCTTCAGCACAAACACGCAGAGCGCGTTTCCGCAGAAGTTGATGGCATTGACGATGACCGATACTTTCATCGATACTGCGCTGTTGCCGGTGGAGCGGAAGATGGCCGCGCCCGCATTGTACAATGCCAGAAACGGAAAGGACAGCGCCGTGATGGTAAAGTAGGTCAAGCAGGCCTGCATGACATCGTCGGTGATCGTGCCGAAGAAGAGCCGCAGCTGTGCCGTGCGGGTGATAAGGCAGAACGCCGCCACGCCCACGCCCAGAATGGCACTGAGCGTCACGAGCTGTCCGGCGCTGTGGGCGGCCTCCTCACGCCGTTTGGCACCCAGGTGCTGGCTGGTAACGACCGCACCGCCGGTAGCCAGCGCGCCGAACAACGTAATGATAAGCTGGTTGATCATATCGACAAGCGAAACGCCGGAGATGGCGGCCTCACCCACCGAGGATACCATGACGGTATCTGCCATACCTACGAGGATTTCCAATGCCTGCTCTATGATGAGCGGCCACAACAGCGTAAGCAGCTGCCGATTGGTAAATAACCTTTCTTTTTTCAATTTTTCAAAGCATCTCACTTTCCCAGGTTGAGTATACCACAAAAAAAGTCCCCGCGCAATGCGCGGGGGGATAAAAGGCTTCCCCTTTGGGGGAAGCTGTCCGCGAAACGGACTGATGAGGGGCGGCCTTGCCTTACTGCCTCTTTACGGGGACACTACCATAGACGCGCCCCTCATCCGGCCCTGCGGGGCCACCTTCCCCCAAGGGGGAAGGCATGGGGTTTTATTCATACCGCAGCGCCTCGATCGGGTCCAGCTTCGCCGCTTTATTGGCGGGGTAATACCCGAAGAACACGCCAATCGCCATACTGAACCCTACGGCAATCACAATGGCCGCAAGACTCGGGCGCGCCGTATAGCCCACGGCCTTGCTCAACGCTGCGCCCAGCCCCAGGCCCAGCACAATGCCGATGGCACCGCCAATCAGGCAGAGAATAACACTCTCGGTGATGAACTGCATCCGGATGGCCGACGCGGGGGCCCCCAGCGCTTTGCGGGTACCGATCTCGCGGGTGCGCTCGGTGACGGAGACCATCATGATATTCATGACGCCGATGCCGCCGACCAGCAGCGACAGCGCCGCAATGGCCGAAATGCCCAGTGAAATCGTGCTCATCATTTCAGACATCGAATCCAGCAGGCTCGCCAGGCTCGACGCGCTGGCGGTCCAGGAATCGTTGCGGGTGTAGTAGCTGGCAAAGAAATCGCCCACCGTGTCCACAAAGGTGGTCACGTTCACGCTGCCGCCGTTTGCCACCACCGTGATGCTCTGGTAGCCTGCGCCCGCGCCGACGATGGATTTTGCCACGTCCAGTGGGATATAAAAGTTCGTCTGGATGCTGTCATCGTCGCTGCCGCCGAACATACTGGAGTAGTTATCCTCTGTGTATTTATATACGCCTTGTATATAGAACGTATACAAATTCTTGTTGATCGTCAGCGTGACCGCCTTGCCGATGGCCTCCTGCGCGGTGCCGCCGACAGCCTGTTCGACGAATTTTTCTGACACACAAGCGACCTTGCGGCCCGCGTCCTTTTCATCGTCAAGCCAGCGCCCATACAAAATCTGCGAATCTGCGCCAAGATTTTCCAGTGTGGCAGCATTGGCACCGCTGACGCTGGTCTTGATGGTCGTGGTCGGTTCGCCGTACTTGGCAATCGTCCCATCGCCTACTTGCTGGGAAAGTTCGATGTGATCCACCTGCGTCGGGAAGGTGGCCATAAAGTCATCCATCATATCCTGGGTGATGAGGTCGGAATCCGACGGCTGCGAGTCCATGAACCGGCGCAGCCGGACACCCTGGGATGTACCCGAGGTACTGGAACTGCTTTTTTGCGTTACGGTAACCGAAATGTTGCTGGCACCCATGCCGGACATCGAGTCCATGACCGAGCCGGTCATGCTGTTGCCGACCGTTTCAATGGCGATGACCGCTGCAATGCCGATGATGATACCCAGCATCGTGAGCAGGCTGCGCATCTTATTGGACTTGACGCTGGTCAGCGCCATGCTGATATTCTCAAAAAGCTGCACGTTCGCCTGTCCCCTTTCGTTCGCCCACGATCAGGCCGTCGCGCAGCGTCAGCACCCGCTGGCATTCCTCGGCCAGTTCAGGGTTGTGCGTGATGAGCACGATGGTCTTGTGGTATTTTTCATGCAGTTCGTGAAAGAGGTTCATCACGACGCGGCTGGTCTGGCTGTCCAGTGCGCCGGTCGGCTCGTCAGCCAGAATCAGCGCAGGCTCGTTGACCATGGCGCGGGCAATCGCCACGCGCTGCTTCTGGCCGCCGGAAAGCTCGTTCGGCTGGTGCTTCATGCGCTCGGCCATGCCAACGCGGTCCAGCCACTCCTTGGCGCGGCGGGTACGCTCGCCCGCCGGGACGCCCGCGTACAGCATCGGCAGTTCGACGTTTTTCAGCGCGCTCTGGCGGCCGATCAGGTTGTAGGTCTGGAACACAAAGCCTATCTTGCGGTTGCGGATGGCCGCCAAGTCGTTGTCGTCGGCGTCGTGGATGTTCACGCCGTCCAGCACGTACTCCCCCGCTGTGGGCTTGTCCAGCACGCCGATAATGTTCATCAGCGTGGATTTGCCCGAGCCGGACTCACCCACGATGGCGACGAACTCGCCGGGGTAGACGGTCAAATCAATGCCGTGCAGGATTTCCAGCTCGTTCGGCTGGCCGATGTAGTAGCTTTTGCGGATGCCCTGCATCTGGATGAGCGGCTGTGCGGGGTGCGCGGCCTCGTCACCAATCAGGGTCTGCGCGATATTTTGTGCGAACTGTTGTGTATTTTCCGGCATCACTGACCTCCCGGGCCACCGGGGCCGCCCGCCGGGGCGTCGTCGCCGCCCATGATCACGGTGCCCTCCGGCATATTGCTGGGGTCGCCGACGTAAAGATCGCCGTTCTCCATCACCTGCATCCCGTCGCCGGACGAGCTAGTCTCCACGCCCTGGGTCAGGTCGGCCGTGGCGCGGATGACGTCGCCCTCGTTCAGGTCGTCGCCGGTGATCTCAACGTAGTAATCGTTGGTGTCGCCCTCGGTGACGGCGACCTGCTCAAAGGTCATGTCCACGCCCTCGCCGCCGGTCTTGCGCAGCACGTAGGTCGAGCCATCGTCGTTGGTGCCCACCGCGTCACGCGGGACGGTAAAGACGTTATCCTTCTCGCTGACGATGATCTCCACTTTGGCGGAAATGCCGATGAGCAGGCCGCTGTCCTGGCTGTTGACCGTGACAGTCGCGCCGAAGCTGCCGCTGTCGTTGGCGACCGGGTCAATGCGGGTCAGCGTGCCGGTGACGGTGTCCTCGGTAGCATCGCTGGTAATGTTGCACTGCATGCCGGCTTTCAGCTTGCCCACCGAGCTGGCGGGGATCGTGACCTCGACGGTCAGGTTGTCCACATCCTGAATGGTGGCAACTGCACCGCTGCACACGTCACCCACGGTGGCGTTCAGCGCCGTGATGGTGCCGTCCATCGTGGCGGTCAGGGTGCAGTTATCCCGTGCGGTCTGCAAGCTGGTCAGGGTGTCGTCCTCGCGCTGGGACTGCTCAAGCTTCGTCTCGGCGTTGTCCACGCTGCGGGACGCGCTGGTGGCAGCCTTCTGGTAGGACTGCTGGGCCTTGTCCAGCGCCTGGGCCAGCTGCTCGATCTGGTTGTAGCACTGGCTGACGGCGTCAAAGCCCTGCAAGCCCAGCTCTGGGATGCTGCACTGGCCCTTGGCGACGCTCTCACGGTTGGTGTAATCGTCGATCTGCCCCTGCAGACCTGCGGCGCGGTCGGCGTCGCCGTCCTGCTGGGCCTGGGTCAGCTGGATGCGCAGGTTCGCCAGGGTGTTTTCGTACCCGGCAATTTCCTCAGCGTAGCGGGTGTAATACTCGGTGACGATCTCACGGTTCGTCTTGCCGCTGTTGCTGCCGTCGGCCATTGAGCCGTAGTAGTCATCCAGGCCGAGGGTGTCGTACTTTTTCTGGGCTTCTTCCAGATCCGCCCGGGCACTGGCCAGGTCGGTGGACTGATCCTCGACAGCCTGGTCATAGCTCTTCTGGGCGTCGGTCTGGGTGTCGCTGAGCTTCAGTTCGGCGTTGGCGATCTGCTTTTCCACATCGGTGGTGTCCAGCGTAGCAATGACGTCGCCCTTTTTGACCGTATCGCCCACAGCCACATTGACCGCCGTGACCTTGTAGGTCTTGACGGAATCCGAGGCGGTGACGCTGGCGCTGCTGCCGGACTTTACCGTGCCGTTGACGTTGACCGAATCGCTGAGGGTCGTCTTTTGCAGGACGGTCGTGCGCACATACTGGTAGGTCGTACCGGCGGCCGCCTTATTGGCCTTGCGTACAACGTTGGTGATGGCCAGCGCGATAACGAGCACAATGACCAAAAAGATCATCAGTTTTTTGTGGCATTTGACCCAAGCCAACGGACCGCACCGGGTTTTTGTTTGTTCTGCCATACCGGGTTCCCTTCTGTGTGTGGAGATTTTTTGACAGAATTTAGTATAGAGGGTAAATGTGTTTAAACTATGAAAGAAGCATGAAAAAGCGGCACACCTTTGGGAAAGTGTGCCGCTGTATAAGTCGTGCTATGGTAGGGGTCGATGCCCGCATCGACCTGCGGGGCGTCGAGGACGCCGCCTCCTACAAAACCTGTTAGTGCCGTAGGGGCCGGACATGTCCGGCCCCTACCCCGCTCCTTTTTCGCCCGGGTTTACCGCTCCTCGCGGAAATAGGCCAGGCCCAGGTGTGCCGGGGGCTGGTTTTCTTTCTTCTTGCGCATGGATACCACAATCAAAACTACAATCGTAACGACGTAGGGCAGCATCTGCACCAGGTCGGTGATGTGGCTTGCCATCGTGATGCCCAGCAGCGTTGGCAGGAACTGATACAGCCAGTAGAGCATACCGAACAGGTACGCGCCCCAGATGGCGTTCAGCGGTTTCCAGGTCGTGAAGATGACCAGCGCCACGGCCAGCCAGCCCAGCGCCTCGATCTGCCCGGTGGTGGCCCAGATGCCCTGGTTGTAGTCCAGCACGTAGTACAGGCCGCCAATGCCGCAGATGCCCGCGCCGATACAGGTCGCCAGGTACTTGTACAGCGTAACGTTGATGCCCGCCGCATCTGCGGTGGCAGGGTTCTCACCCACGGCGCGCAGGTTAAGGCCCGCGCGGGTGCGGGTCAAAAACCAGTGCAGCGCAATCGCCAGTGCAATGGCGGCATAGACGAGGAACCCGTAGCTGAACACGACCTGCCCGAAGCCGCCCAACGTGGACAGCACCGGGATTTTGGCGCCGAATGCCTTGTTGGCGATGGGGGCAGCAGAGTAGCTGGCGCCGTTTAAGATAAACACGCCGAAGAAGTTCGCCACGCCCATACCGAAGGTCGTCAGCGCCAGGCCGGTGACGTTCTGGTTGGCACGCAGGGAAATCGTCAGGAATGCGTAAATCAGGCCGCCCGCCATGGATGCCAGAATAGCGCAGGTCAGGGCAATGACAACGCTGACCACGCCGCTCGGGTTGGCGGCGGTGTTCTCATAGGCCCAGGCGCTGGCAAAGCCGGCAAAGCCGCCCAGGTACATGATGCCCGGCACGCCCAGGTTCAGGTTGCCGGATTTCTCGGTCACAGTCTCGCCCAGCGCACCGTACATGATAATTGTACCAAAGGGGATGGCGCGTAAAATCCATGCAATCAAACTGCTGTGCATATCACTTGCCCTCCTTGTGTGCGCCGCGCGGGATGACGCGGTAGTTGATGAAGAACTCACTGCCGAGGATGAAGAAGAGGATGATGCCGGTGATGATGTCAGCAGCGTACTCGTTCAGCGAGTAGGCGGACGCAATCTCCGACGCGCCGCGCTCCAGGAACACGAGCAGGAAGGAGATCAGCGCCATATAGAAGGTGTTGAACTTTGCCAGCCAGGCCACGATGATAGCCGTGAAGCCGCGCCCATTGGCAGAGGCCGTGGAAATCGTCTGATCCTTGCCCGCGACGATGAGGAAGCCGCACAGGCCGCAGATGGCACCGGAAATCAGCATCGTGCGCACCGTGACGCGGCGGACGTTGATGCCCGCGTACCGCGCGGTGTTCTCGCTCTCACCGACGACGGAAATTTCATACCCCTGTTTGGAGAAGCGCAGGTAGGCGTACATGACAAAGGTCAGCACAATGACAACGATGATGTTGATCGTATAGCGCTGGCCCAAAATGACCGGGAACCAGCCCGCCTTGGTGGCCTTGTTCAGCGTGCCAAGGCTGGACGCCTGGCCGCGCATGATGTTGGTCATGCAGGCGACGATCGACGTTGCCACGTAGTTCATCATCAGGGTAAACAACGTCTCGTTCGTGTTCCAGCGGGACTTGAACCACGCAGGGATGAAGCCCCACAGCGCACCGGCGGCAATGCTGCCCAGCGCCATGGCCGCAAACAGCAGCGGCAGCGGCAGGTTGTTGCCCTGGTACACCATGATGAGGGCGGCGGTCAGGCCGCCAATCAGAATCTGACCCTCGCCGCCGCAGTTCCAGAAGCGCATCTTGAACGCGGGGGCCAGCGCGATGCCGACGCAGAGCAGCGTGGACAGATCGCGCAGCATCCAGCTGAAGCGGGTCATGTTGGCAAAGGTGCCGCTCCACATGACGCCGTAGACGGCCAGCGGGTTCAGGCCGGTGACGAAAAAGATAAACAGCGCATCGACGACCAGCGCCAGCAGAATGGCAATGGCACGCACAGCGATCTTCTGGGGCATCGTGGTCCCCTCGCGCTTGGCAATGCGCAGCAGCGGCTCGCGGGCCGCAGCGGCAGTCTGACTCATGCCTGCTCCTCCTTTACCAGGTTGGTCATACGCAGACCGACCTCTTCCTTCGTGGTCTTGCGGCCGTCGAGAATGCCGTTGACCTTGCCGCCGCAGAGCACGACGATACGGTCACACAGTTCCAGCAGGACGTCCAGATCCTCGCCGACATAAATGACCGCCACACCGCGCTTTTTCTGCTCGTTCAGCAGATGGTAAATCGTGTAGGACGTGTTGATATCCAGCCCGCGCACCGCGTAGGCGGTCATCAATACGATGGGGTCGGCGGCCAGTTCGCGGCCCACCAGCACCTTCTGCACGTTGCCGCCGGACAGGCGGGAGACGGGGGTGTTCAAATCGGGCGTGACGACGCCCAGTTCTTTTTTGATGGTCTCGGCCAGGTCGTGCGGGGCCTTGCGGTCGACAATGGGCGAATGTCCCTTGCCGTAGCTTTTCAGCATCATGTTGTCGGTCATGCCCATTGAGCCGACCAGGCCCATGCCCAGGCGGTCCTCCGGCACGAAGGAGAGGTGGATGCCCGCCTCGCGGATGGCCTTGGGGCTTTTGCCGATGAGCTGCACCGGGGCGCTGGCCTCGGGGGCGTAGTACTCAATGCTCGCGCCGCTCTCGGTGGGCTGCAGGCCCGCGATGGCTTCCAGCAGCTCCTTCTGGCCGTTGCCGGAAATGCCCGCAATGCCCAGAATTTCACCGCCGTAGACCGGGAAGGAGGCGTCGTCCAGCACGGTGATACCCTCGGCGCTGTGCACGGTCAAATGCTGGATGTCCAGCCGCTTGACCGGGTCGACCGGCTCGGGGCGGTCGATGTTCAGCTCGACCTTCTCGCCCACCATCATTTCGGTCAGCTTGGCCTCGTCGGCGTCCCTGGTGGCAATGTCGCCCACATACGTACCCTTGCGCAGGATGGTAACGCGGTCACTGATGGACAGCACCTCGTGCAACTTGTGGGTGATGATGATAACCGCCTTGCCGTCGGCCTTCATGTTGCGGATGACGCTGAACAGCTTCTCGGTCTCCTGCGGGGTCAGAACCGCCGTGGGTTCGTCCAGAATCAGGATATCCGCGCCACGGTAGAGCACCTTGACGATCTCCAGCGTCTGCTTCTGGCTAACGCTCATCTCGTAGACCTTCTGGTCAAGGTCGAGGTTGAACTCATATTTTTCGCAGATGGCGCGGGCCTTGTCGTGGACTTTTTTCAGGTCGAATTTTTCGCCGCCGCCCATGGACAGGGCGATATTTTCGGTGGCGGAGAACACATCCACGAGCTTAAAGTGCTGGTGGATCATGCCGATGCCCAGATCCAGCGCGTCACGCGGGGAGCGGATGGTCACGGCCTTGTCGCCAACGTAGATTTCGCCCTCATCGGGGAAGTAGATACCGGCGATCATGTTCATCAGCGTGGTCTTGCCGCTGCCGTTTTCACCCAGCAGGGCCAGAATTTCACCGCGGCGCACGCCCAGGGAGACATCCTTGTTGGCCACGACCGGGCCGAAGGTTTTGGTAACGTGCTCCAAGCGCACAGCATATTCGTTCTGCGCCATTATGCAGGCTCCTTTCAAGAGTCAAGTAGGTAGGGGCCGGGCATGCCCGGCCCGCAGCCTTGCGCGGCCACCCATAAGCGGGCAATCGCGGTCACGCTGCGGGCGAGGCATGCCTCGCCCCTACAGGGATTCAAAAAATCAAGGCAGGAACAATTTTGTGATTGTGGTGCGGCCAACGGTTCGGGGCATCGTGGAGGCCGACCCTTACATCTTCGTAGGGGCGGATTTGCAACGACAGATATAACCACCAAAAGGGAAGGCTGCGTTTCTACCGCAGTCTTCCCTTGATGACTCAATCAGAATCAGGCGACAGGGTCAGCATCCTCAATGATGCCGTCGATGCGCAGGGAGAAGGTCGGGGCTGCACGCAGCTCACCCTCGTGGAAGTAACCGTCGGAGATGGCCTCCTTGGTCTCGCCCTGATAGACAGCCACAGGAGAACCGGTGCTGAAATCGTAGTAGGTCAGGTCGATGGGGGCGGTGGTGACCTCCGCGCCGTCGACGGTGAACTTGCTGGTGTCGAAGACATGCAGGCTGCCGTCCTTCAGCGCAGCCTCAACCTCGGCGACTTTCTCGGCGGTGCCGTCGGCAACTTCGGGGCCAAGGTCGGTGATGGCGACAGCGCCATCCTCATAGCCCTTGCACCAGTCCTGCGGGATGCTGCCGGCCTGCGCACCCTCGAACAGCTCCTTGTAGTAGACCTTCCAGACGTTCGTCGCGGAGGTCAGGGCAGCGGTGGGGGCGGTGGCAAGCATATCGATGTTGTAGCCGACGGAGTAGCAGATCTTGCCGGTATCCTTCAGCTTCTGGGTAGCGGCGGGGGCACCGGTGGAGTCAGCGTGCTGGCCGATGATGACCGCACCGTTGGCGATCAGGGCCTCGGCGGCAGCGCCCTCCTTGTCGATATCGAACCAGGAGTTGGTGTACATGACTTCCATCTGGACATCGGGGTAAACGCTCTGGACGCCCAGGAAGAAGGCGGTGTAGCCGGAGACGACCTCGGCGTAGTTGTAGGCGCCGACGTAGCCGATCTTGACCTTGCCGTCAGCGGTGAAGCTGTCGGGCTGGGTCTCGGGGGTCAGCGTGCCAGACTCGACCAGGTCTTTGACCTTCATGCCTGCGACGACACCGGAGACGTAGCGGCTCTGGTAAACGGCGGTGAAGGCGTTGTAGAAGTTGTCGAGGTCGGAGATGGCGGCGAAGTCGCCGGTCATGGCCACAAAGTTGATGTCAGGGTACTTCTCGGCTTCCTCTTCCATGTAGGTCTGATGGCCGTAGGAGTTGGAGATGATCAGGTTGCAGCCCTGGCCGACAAGGTCCTCGGCTGCATCGGCGGTGCCGCCGCCCTCGGCGATCTTGTACTTCCAGACGATCTGGTCGTCGCTCATGCCCAGCTCGGCAGCGGCTTCCTTGATGCCGTTGATGTGCGCGGCGCTGTAACCTTCGGTCTCATCGCCCAAGATGATGGCACCGACCTTGACGTCGGGGGCCTGGTTGTTGCTGCTGCCCTCTGCAGTAGCGGTGGTACCGGCGGCGCTGCTGGCAGCGGTGTCTGCAGTGGAACCACAGGCAGCCAGGCTGAACACCATAGAGGTGGCCAGCAGAATACCCATCAATTTCTTCATGTGTGTTGTTCCTCCCTGTTGTGTGTGCATAAATAGCAAAAATGCGTTTCATTTTGTCGGAACGTGCCGGAAATCAACGCATTTTGTAACCTTGCATGACCCATTGTAGACGCTTTACAAACCGTTTGCAATAATTTTTAAATTTTTGTGAAAAGTTCAGCGAAAAGGGTAAATGTTTTGCCTGCGTGCACACAACATCGGGCAGAACGCACAACAAAAAAAAGCAAAAGTCATACTTTGTTGCGCAAAAGTATGACTTTTGGAGGGCTTTGTATAAGTACCGGAACTATTACGATACTAGGGATATTTTGGCGTTTTTGCTTTTTACGCCAAGCTCACCATCCACTTTCTCTTGCGGAACACCACCAGCGACACCACAAGGCGGAACAGTTCCTCCGCCGTCAGCAGCGTGTACACGCCCACAATGCCCCAGTGCAGTACATAGGCTGCAAAAAAGCACAGCGGGATGCCGATGCCCCAGGTGCCCGCTATGTCGATGATCATGACCATCCGGGTGTTGCCGCCGCTTTTCAGGATGCCGCCGCCCAAAATCATGTTTTCCACTTTAATGGGCGCATACAGCGCAAACACCACCAGCAGCATATGGCCCAGGGTGCGGACTTCGTCTTCCACGCGGTACAGCCCCACGTACTGCCCGGCCAGCCCGACCAGCAGTGATGAAACCACCGCCGCGCCCACCAGCCCGGTGACCATGATCTTCTTGGCGTCGCCGTAGGCTGCGTCGTACTCCTTGCGGCCCAGCCGCTTGCCGATCAGCACGCCCGCCGCCGCGGAAAGTCCGCTGAGCGCCCCGACGATGAGGCTTTGTATCGGGCAGGTCAGCGTGTAGGCCGCCAGATTCTGCGTGCCCAGGTGTCCATACACGGCGGATTCCACGTTCTGGCCCAGGCTCCACAAAAACTGGCTGACCAGAATCGGCGTGATCATGCCCAGATAGTCCCGCCGGGTGATTTTGGTAAAATGCAGCGAGGGCTGCACCCGCTCGCCGTCCTGCCGCAGACAGTGTAGGAATCCCGTCGCGATGAGCGCCAGATTTACCAGCTGCGACACCAGCGTGGCAATCGCCGCCCCGCGCACCCCGCAGGCGGGCAGGCCCAGCTTGCCGAAAATCAGCACATAGTTCAGCACCACGTTAGAAAGCACCGCGCCGATGCTGGCCGCGAAGGGAATGTTCGCGTGCCCCCTGCAGCGCAGCCAGGCAGACAAGACCGTGGAAAGGCCCATCGGCGCGAAGGAGAACGCGATAGTTTTAAAGTAGACGCATCCCTCGGCGATGATGGCAGCATCCTTTGTGTACAGTCCCAGAATCTGCGCCGTCGCCCCCAGCGAGACACCCAGGAACACCCCCGCCAGGCACAGGCTTATCACGGTGCTCAGCGTCAGGCTGCTCCACGCCTCTTTTTTATCCCCTGCGCCGAGAAATTGGGCAATGAGAATGCCCGCCACCGTGCCCACCGAGCCGCTGACTACATTGAAAATCATCGAATAGTTGCCGCCCAGCCCCACAGCCGCGATGCTGACTGCCCCCAGCTGGCCAATCATGATTTGGTCCACGATAGAAAACGACGCCTGCAGCATACTTTGCAGTGTGACCGGCACAGCAATTTTGCCCAGTTCCCTTATAAATTTTGACATGATACGCCTCCTGTGCTCTCCCTCGGGAGCAATGTGACCGGCAGTACGATCTTTTCCGCGCAGCTCTGGCCGCGGCCCATGGCCTCGATGCTGGCGACGGCAATGCCCGCCCGCAGCGCGGCGTCCTGCCGTACCGTCGTCAGCGACGGGTATCCGGTGCGGCTGGCCTCGCTGTCGTCAAAGCCAACAACGGCCATATCCCCCGGCACCCGCAGCCCCTTGGCCTGCAAAAAGCGCATACATTCCAGCGCGTAAAAATCCGACACTGCGAAGATGGCCGTGATGCCGGATGTGCGCAGAGCTGCGAAATTTTCTTCATAAAACTGCTGCCGGGGCCGGGCCTGCACCGGAACCTGCCAGCGGGTCACACGGTCGGGGCCAAAGGCCGCCGCAAAGCCGTCCATTCGCTCCTTGTCCATGCAGATATTGTTGTCTGCCAGGCAGAGCGCCCGGGTGTGGCCTGCGGCTTTCAGGTATTGCCCGGCCTGCCGCCCGCCGTCGGCGTGGTCGATCACGAGATTGACCACACCCGGACAGCCCTGCATATAGCCGTCGTACACGACGATGGGCGTGCGGATGGCCTGGCGCAATGCGGCATAGTCAGCCTCACAGAAGCCCATCAGAATCAGCCCTTCCATCCGCCACATCGACGCAAACGCCGGGACCTCATCCAGTGTCCGGGTGGTTTTAACCATCAAGAAGAAGCCCTTTTCGTTTGCCTCGCGGGAGAGTGCGTTCAGCGACGCCGTGACGAAGCCATCCTCCAGGACTTTGCCCTCGTACTTGGGGCTGTCATCGACGACCACGCCGATGATGCGGGAGCTTTTCTGCGCCAGCCAGACGCCCGCCATATCGGGGATATAGCCCACAGCTTCCAGCTCCTGCCAGACGCGCTGGGCCGTGCGCGGTGACATTTTGGACGTCTTGCCGTGGATGACGTTGGACACTGTGGCCGTGCTCAGCCCCAGCCGCTCTGCGATATCCACAATGCGGATACGATTTTCCTGCATGGTGCGCCCCCTCTCTGTACTTCCATTATGCAATGCACTACCATTATACGGCAGAGGTCGCCCCAGGGCAAAGGTTAAACGCGTAACCACGTACAGAAAATTTCCGTTAATTTTGGTGAAAACGCCAGCACCGGGCATACTTTACCGCTTATGAATAAACTTCCTGTCCAATCCCTGCTTGGCGGCGGCGTTCAGGACGACCCAGGTCAGGAATACCTCGATGGGCAGCATGATCGTGTTTTTCACCGCACCGGAGGTCAGGTAGTACAGATACCCCTTGCCGTAGAGCATGGCTTTCCACACGCTGCCCAACAAGACATTGCTGCCGTAGTTGATGATGAGCCGCGTCACAATAATGCGCGGCAGCGTCGGTTTGCGGCGGTAGAGCATAACGCCGTAGATCAGCCCCGACAGCACCGCCGTGACAAGGTAGCCGGGGAAATACGGCTCGCCGTAGCCGGAGAGCAGAAAACCGACGCTGTCAATGATGGCACCGGCCATCATGCCCACGACCGGGCCGTAGCAGCTGCATCCCAGCGAGACGGCCAAAAAACTAAAGTAGATTTTCAGGCTCGGCCCCATCAGGTAGATGGGCAGGCTTTCCAGCACGATGGCCATAGCGCAGACCAGGCCCGAGAACGCCAGCACGCGGGGGTTGTTCAGCTCCCGCCGGGCGGTGCGCCAGTAGTCGGGGGTGAGGACGGACAGGGTTTGTTCGGATACAGTGCACATAAAAAATCCTCCTTTGTGCGTTTGCCGCACAAGGGAGGAGGCAATTTTGGTTGGGACGGGCACAACGCCGCATCCGCCGTTGCACACCATCATGCAGCAGTGGGATGCGGAACCCGCACCGCGAACCTTGCGGTCACTTCGTCCTGCCACAACTCCCCGTTGGTCAGGCACTTCGGGGCAGCGCCCCACGCGCGGATTCCTACTCTGCGATATCGTTTTTTATTATACACGGGTTTTGGGGAAATGCAAGGGGAAGTTTTTCTTCCGCTGAGCCTTGGGGATTTTACTGCCCGCTCGCCCCATAGTTTGCCAGCACTCTCGCGCTGGGGTCGTTGACGTCGCAGTGAGGCCATGCCTTGTTGGGCATCCAGTAATCCACGATCATCTCCGCCTGGCCGGGGTAGTACTTCTCAAAAATTTCGCGGTACAGCAGGCTTTCCTTGGTAAAGGGGCGGCCATAGGTGTACTTGCCGCACTTCTCGGCAAACTCGCGGTCAGTGTAGATTGTCTCGGCATACTCCTTCAGGTCGTCCACCATCGAGTGGCCCACCGCGTCGCTGAAGGCGGCCTTCTCGCGCCAGAGGATGCTCTCGGGAAGCCAGTCGCCCTCGAAAGCCTTGCGCAGCAGGTACTTACCCTTGCCGTAGGTGTTCAGCTTCTTCTCGGGGGCGATGGCCATGACGTACTTGACGAAATCCAAGTCGCCGAAAGGCACGCGGGCTTCCAGGCTGTTGACGCTGATGGAACGGTCGGCGCGCAGCACATCGTACATATACAGCTCGCGGATGCGCTTCTGGCTCTCGGCCTGGAACGCGGCGGCGCTGGGTGCGTAGTCGGTGTACTTGTAGCCGAACAGCTCATCGGAAATCTCACCGGTCAGCAGCACGCGGATGTCGGTGTGCTCGTGGATGTACTTGCAGACGAGATACATACCCACCGACGCGCGGATGGTCGTGATATCCCAGGTGCCCAGCATGGCAATGACGCTTTCCAGCGCATCCAAGACGATGTCCTTGTTGATGATGACCTCGGTGTGATCGGCGTGCAGGTAGTCAGCCACCTGCTTGGCGTATTTCAGGTCGATGGCGTCCTCGCTCATGCCGATGGCAAAGGTGCGGATGGGCTTGCCCAGCTTTTTGGCCGCAATGGCGCAGACCAGGCTGGAATCCAGACCGCCGGAGAGCAGGAACCCGACCGGCGTGTCGGCATCCAGCCGCTTGTCCACACCCGCGACGAGCTTTTCCCGGATGTTCGTCAATACATCGGGAAGTTCATCCTGGCTGTACGCGGGGGTGTCGGCGATATCGCAGTACCGCACGAACTGACCATTGCAGTAATAGCTGCCGATGGGGAACGGATAGATTTTTTTGCATAGCCCCACAAGGTTTTTTGCCTCGGACGCAAAGGCAATGCGGCCGCTCTCGCTGTACCCGTAGAACAGCGGGCGGATGCCGATGGGGTCGCGGGCAGCGATGAGCAGCTTTTTCCGGCTGTCGTACAGAATCATCGCAAACTCAGCGTCCAGATGCTTGAACATATCCAGGCCGTATTTGTAGTAGAGCGGCAGGATGATCTCGCAGTCGGAGTCGGACTCAAAGGTGTAGCCCTCGGCTTCCAGTTCGGCTTTGACGGGGCGGAAGCCGTACAGCTCGCCGTTGCAGGCAACGCAATCCGCACCGCGGAAGAAGGGCTGCATGCCCTCGGGCGTCAAGCCCATAATGGCGAGACGGCCAAAGCCCAGCAGACCGAACTCAGTCTCGGCCACACGCTGGTCGTCCGGCCCGCGGCTGGTGGTACGCAGCAGATACTCCGTAAACGTTTCCTTGGGCAGATCATGCCCGGCATAACCCATAATGCAGCACATTGTTTGTTTCTCCTTTTCGGTCTTACACTTTCCGAATGGTAAAACAAAAAGACAGCCCATTCGCCCTGTCATTAGGACGAATCGCTGTCTTGATCCGCGGTGCCACCTAAATTACCGCAGCCGAAATAAGGGCATACGGTCACTTTTTCCGTACACGTTCACCTTTGAAACGCTGCCGCTGTAACGCACAGCCTGCGGCGCACCCTACTTTTTGCATTTCAGGCTGCAGCTCCGGGGTGTTCTTTCGCGCCCTGTCACCGTCCCGGCTTACACCAAATGCCAGGCTCTCTGTGCGGGTCTTGGGCGGTACTTTTCCCCATCAACGCTTTTGTTGAGTAAAGAATAACACGGTCATGCAGTCCTGTCAAGAATAAATTTCAGATTTTTGGGCGTCCGCCCTGTTTTTTTCAGCAGGTCGGCGGCACGGCGGGTGCGCCGTGCTTCGTCATCTTGCACAACTTTGCTCCGGTTCCGCAATTTTTGCAAGGTTGCCGAATGATTCTTGCAAATATTCGTGATGCAAAATTCCATACTATGGAACGCTATTCCATCTGCCGAATTTTGCCGCGCACCGCAGTTCCACCCTGCGGAATCGCATCGTTCTGCCGCCCGCGCCTTCATCTAAGCAACCGCCGCAATGGTAAATGCCGCCGCCGCATGGTACACTGAGGATGACAATATTCGTGTGCTCTGCGCCGCGCCTCTACCCTGCGCGGGCACGCCACCCACAAGCTGCAGGCCCTGCCTGCTAGGAGGAAAACTATGGCAAAAAATGCGATCGTCGGTCAGTCCGGCGGCCCAACTTCCGTCATCAACGCCAGTCTCGCGGGCGTGTATGAAAGCTGCAAGCGCCGCGGCGCGGGCAAGGTCTACGGTATGCTGCACGGCGTGGCCGGCCTGTTAGAGCGCCGCACCTGCGTACTGGACGACAAGCTGAAAACCGCACTGGACATTGAGCTTTTGAAGCGCACGCCGTCCAGCTATCTGGGTTCCTGCCGCTACAAGCTGCCCGACTGGCACACCGCCGAGGGCGAGGCCGTCTACATCCAGCTGTTTGAGATCCTGAAGGAGCTGGACATCGGCTACTTCTTCTACATCGGCGGTAACGACTCGATGGACACCATCGGCAAGCTGGCCGACTACGGCGCACACATCGGCAGCGACATCCGCTTTATGGGCGTGCCTAAGACCATCGACAATGATCTGATGGTCACCGACCACACCCCCGGCTACGGCAGCGCCGCCAAGTACATCGGTGTCGTGATGAAGGAGATCATCCGCGATGCGACAGTCTACGGCACCAAGTACGTGACCATTGTTGAAATCATGGGCCGCAACGCGGGCTGGCTGACCGCCGCCGCTGCATTGGCCAAGGCCGAGGACTGCGAGGGCGTGGACATGATCTGCCTGCCCGAAGTGCCCTTCAACGTGGATCATTTCGTGGAGAAGGTCGAGCGGATGCAAAAGGAGAAGCCGTCCATCGTCATCGCCGTGTCCGAGGGCGTCAAGCTCGAGGATGGCCGCTACGTCTGCGAGCTGGCCGACGATGTCCACGCGGTGGATGCTTTCGGCCACAAGGCCCTGACCGGCACGGCGCGTTTTCTGGCGAACACCGTTGCCCGCCGTCTGGACACGAAAACCCGCTGCATCGAGCTTTCTACCCTGCAGCGCTGCGCGGGTCATCTGACGAGCCGCACCGATATCACCGAGGCTTACCAGGTCGGTGGTGCCGCCGCCAAGGCCGCATTTGAGGGCCACACCGGCGAAATGGTCGCGCTGGACCGCATTTCCAACGCGCCGTACCAGTGCGGTACGAGCCTGCACCCCATCAGCGAGGTTGCCAACCTGGAAAAGAAGGTGCCGCTGGAGTGGGTCAACGCCGACCACACCGCCATGACGGATGAGTTCCTGGCCTACGCCCTGCCCCTGGTCCAGGCCGAGCTGACCCCGATCTACGTCGAGGGCCTACCGCATCATATCTACCTGCCAGAGGCGTAAGTCACTTTCTTCGAGAAGAAAGTAACTAAAGAAGCTTAAGGCAATACCGCATAATTCTAAGTGCCGATACGGCGAGCGAGGTGCGGCAGCTGCTAAGCCAAAAGCGCAGATAATACTGGATGCTGCAAAGGTGAGCGCCGCCAGTGGCGGATACAGCGAACCGAAGCAGGGGCAGCGGTCGCAGAGTGCGAGGGGCTTTTGCCCCCGAAGCACGATGCGGGTACCGCA
>NZ_DBMDDV010000026.1:0-39686 GCF_057431175.1 Gemmiger sp.
TACAAGCGTTCCGTCATTACTGAGGCTGTTACCAAGGGACTGAACCCGGATGTGGAAATGAAGGATAGCGGAGCTGAATGGATTGGGAGAGTCCCAAACAACTGGAATTTGGGTCGAATTGGTGGCTTCTATTCTTTAAGAAATGAAAAAGTGAGTGACAAAGATTACCCACCGCTTTCGGTGACAATGAAAGGAATTTTACCGCAGCTCGAAACAGCAGCAAAAACTAATGATGGCGATAATCGTAAGTTAGTAAGAAAAGGTGACTTCGCAATCAACAGTCGTTCTGACAGAAGAGGTTCTTGCGGTATTTCAAAATACGATGGCTCTGTGTCTTTAATCAATACTGTTCTTACACCACGGGGGAAAATGTCTGCCGCCTATTATGATTGGGTGTTTCATTGTACAAGATTTTCGGATGAATTCTATCGACAAGGACATGGCATTGTGGACGACCTTTGGACAACGGGCTGGCAAGAAATGAAAAAAATCATTATTCCAGTTCCCCCCTTCCTTGAGCAAAATGAAATTGCAGATTATTTATCATCAAAATGTTCAGATATTGATTCTGTTATTTCGCAAAAGAATCAGCAGTTGGAGACTCTTTCAAACTATAAAAAAATTCTTATCTACGAATATGTCACTGGAAAAAAGGAGGTGCTCATATAAAACAATATGTTAGAATATGAATTTATCTTGGGAGACACGGGCAATACCAATAGCACTTTTACAGATGAGGAAAAGGATATAGCTCACATAATAGTGACAACCATTGAACAAATGTACTTGCAATTGGAAATAAAATTTCCGAATGTGAAAATTCAAATTAGGAAGTATCCGGCTGATTCTGCAACGCCAATGTTTTGTCTGGCAAAAAATAATCCTCCTGCAAAAGTGGACTTCATTAACATTGCGATTGATAGTTTTGGCTATTGGTGTCAAGCTATCTTTCAATTGGGGCACGAAATGACTCATGCGGCAGTCCACTATAATTCGCCACGGAATACAAAGAGCACACCGTGGATTGAAGAAACAATTAGTGAATCGATGTCGCTTTTCTTTTTGAATTTATTCGCTGATGCTTGGAATACGATTGAAAAATTTAAAAACACACCACAATATTCAACGAATGTGAGAACATATTTGCATAATCAGCTTTCAAAAAGCGGTAGCGGAAAGCTATCTATGTGTCGAGGCTACAACGAATTAAAACAAATCGATACTGACAGCCAAACTTATCGCGAACAACGCAAAAATGAGATGCACAAACTGTATAAACTGCTTAATTCCGAAAACATTAAGGGACTTTTGCTATACAGATGGTATCTGCAAAGTGACCCATTACTGTTGAATACCGCAAAATATCGAGAGGCATTTCCTCATAATACAGCAGTTTCTTATTTGTGTGACTTGCAGGATAGTATATTTTTTCAAGAGGATTCTGAAGCCTACTAAGGAGGTGGTTTCGTGAAAATTATCGGAACAGAGCGCGACTATCAGCGTTATATCATCGACTATTTAATTGATAATAACGGCTACATAGAGCGCAAATGCAAAACGAATTATGACCGCACCACAGCAATGGACCGCGAACTACTGTTCCGCTTTCTGAGCACGACACAGCCGGACACAATGGCGGCACTGCGGAAAATCTACAACGGGCAGACCGAGGAAACCATCGTCAAGTTCATACTCCAGAGCATCGATAACAAGGGCAGCAGCCTTATCGAAACACTGAAATCCGGCATTGAGATTTCCAATATGCATCTGAACCTGCTGTACGGCAAGCCCGCCACCGATTACAACATCGACCTCGTCGCCAAGTACAATGCCAACATTTTCTCCATCATGGAGGAAGTCTGGATTAACGATGACCAGCGCATCGACCTTGTTGTGTTCCTCAACGGCTTTGCCATTGCGACCTTTGAGCTGAAATGCCAGAGCGCAGGTCAGAACTACCGCATGGCAATCAAGCAGTATTCTGAGGACCGTGACCCGAAGAACCGTCTGTTCCTGTTCAAAGCGGGCGCTCTGGTCAACTTTGCCATGGACCTCGACACCTGCTATATGACCACCAAGCTGGACGGTCTTGGCACACGCTTTATCCCGTTCAACCGTGGACGCGGAGAAGGTGTCAACACCGGGGAAGGCAACCCCTTGGATGACGGCGTGGACGATTATCCGATGCATTATATGTGGGATGATATTCTGCGCCGTGACAGTCTGATTGAACTGATTACCAAGTTCGTATTCATACAGCGTGAACAGGTCGTGGACGAACTGACAGGGAAAAAGTCCGTCAAAGAAAAGCTGATTTTCCCGCGCTACCATCAGCGCGACGCCGTCCGTCAACTTTTGGCGGATGCCGAGTACAACGGCACACAGCTTAATTACCTGATTGAACATTCCGCAGGTTCCGGCAAAACAAACACCATCGCATGGCTGGCGCATCGGCTGGTTTCCCTACACGATACGCAAAACCAAATCGTTTACGACAGCGTTCTGGTCATTACAGACCGTGTGGTGGTAGACCGCCAGCTGCAGGACGCAATCAAGGGTATCGACCATAAGAGTGGACTTGTCTGCACCATTGATGACAAAAAGACCTCTGCCGACCTTGCCGATGCACTGAAAGGCAACTACAAAATCATTGTCACCACGATTCAGAAATTCCTCTATGTGGATTTCTGGAAGCTTGCGCAGAATCAGAACAACAAGACCTTTGCCATTATCATTGACGAAGCCCATTCGTCTACGTCCGGCAAGGATATGATTGCGGTTAAAAATACGCTGGGGCAGAACGAGGGTCCTGAAGAAGCCGATGCGCAGGATGCTATCGAGAACGAAATCCAGCGCCACGGCAAAACCCCCAATGTGTCGGTCTTTGCCTTTACTGCCACGCCCAAGCCGATGACGCTGCGCCTATTTGGTCGTGAAAGCATTGATGCAGACGGGCATCCCGTGTATCAGCCGTTCCACCTGTACAGCATGAAGCAGGCCATCGAGGAGGGGTATATCCTTGATGTGCTGCAAAATTATATCGAATACAAGACCTACTACAAGCTGAACAAGACCATCGAAGACGACCCGGAGATGAAGACGATTGCCGCCAAGCGGCAGATTGCACGCTATATTGATTTGTTTGATGACAATATCAATCAGCGCGTCAATATCATTGTCGAGCATTTCCGTTCCACTGTTATGCAGGAACTCGGCGGGCAGGCAAAAGCAATGGTTATCACGGCATCCCGCGAGGCGGCAGTGAAGTATCGTCAGGCGTTCGAGGATTATGTCACCCGGCATAATTACAAGGATGTAAAAGCGCTAGTGGCGTTCTCCGGCAAAGTGAAAATTGAAAATACCGAATACACCGAGCCGAGTATGAACGGCTTTGCTGAGGATAAGCTGCCGAAGGTGTTTGACGGGGACGAGTATAACGTTCTGCTGGTGGCAAATAAGTATCAGGTCGGTTTCGACCAGCCGAAGCTCTGCGCCATGTATGTGCTGAAAAAGCTGCGTGGTGTAAATGCGGTGCAGACGCTTTCCCGCTTGAACCGTGTATGCCCGCCCTTTGACAAAAAGGTCGTGGTCATGGACTTTGTGAACCATGCAGAGGAAATGGAAGAAGCCTTTGCACCGTTCTACACCACAACGGTGCTGTCCAACACAGCTACAATTGCCCAGCTCCGCGAACTGGAAAATAAGATTGACGGTTACAATGTTCTGGATGACCGCGATGTGGATACGGTTGCGAGCATCGTCTACAACCCGAAAGGGAAGCGCACCACAGCCAAAGAGGACCGTCTGGTTTACCAGTGCATCCAGCGTGCTGTGAATGTGCTGAAAAATCAGTTCAACGAGGACCACCAGCGTGCTTTTACCAAAAACTGCCGTGGGTTTGTACGCCTGTATGAGTTCCTGTCGATGGCCTCCAGCTTTGGCGACCCGGAACTGCACAAGAAATATGTGTTCGTTAATCTGCTGTTGACCTATTTGGTCGTTGGCAACAGCGGCGGCATCAGCTTGAAAGATAAGATTCAAGCAACGAATTTTGTGCAGGAAAGTCAGGGCGATAAGGGCAACAAGCAGCGCCACGCCAGCGCACCGAACGTAAAGTTGAGCGGGGCCGATGTTGGTCTGACCGTGGATGAGGTAAAGCACCTGTCGGAAATTATTGACGAGGTGAACTCCCGCGCAGGCAAGGGCTATGATAGCAGCGCCATGACGAAAGTTATGCTGCAAATCAAAGACTTGCTGCTGCACTCAGAAAAGTTGAAGACCTCTGCTAAGAACAACACCGAACAGGACTTCGAGTTCAGCTTCTACGACAATACAGATGACGCGCTGATTGAGGGACTTTCCCAGAATCAGGATTTCTTCAGCCTGCTGCTGAGTAATGACGACATCAAGCACCGTGTGTTGGGCGTGTTCCTGCATGAGGTTTACAAAGAACTGAGGGAACAGCAGTAATAAAAGAGGAGCCGCCAAGCGAGTAAAATCGTTTGGCGACTTTTTGTAAAAAATATGCGAGATTCTGTAGAAAAACAGGCTGACATATGCTACAATCAAACCAACGAAGAAGTGTATCTGTAATGCTTCTTTTTGCCATGCCATCTTCCACAACCAGTATCCGAAAGCCACTGCAAACGTTTTTTGCTATGGTCTTTTATTAAAAAATTCAAAAATCAAAAAGGCGGTGCAATTATGACTCTCGAAGACATCCAGAACGAATTTGAAGGTTTATATGATAGCAAAACTTTTCTATCATTGGCAAACTTCATTGGAAGCAATGGTGAGCGGGACGATGCCGGAGAATTTCAAGATGATTACGCAACACAAACTGCGGTGGCACTGGTTCGTCTTATTCACGGCGCTTTAAAGGACACCATTAAGTCTCCAGCTTTGGGTGGCTCAATCTATATCCGCTATTCGCGGGGCATTGCAGAAACTGTATTTGACCAACTCTATGTGGATTACGAAACGGTTCCGGACAACTTCGTACAATACTATGACCGTTGCGGAGAGTCTTTTCTGCTGTTCTATGCAGGAGATACTATAAATGATAAACGCCACTACATGGATAATGAAGAATTAAGTTTCGAAGAAACAGTAGATGAAATGTTAGAAACTTGGAAAGACGTAATGCGTAAACTATATAACTTGTTTGGCAAGTTGAACGTGCAAGTGAGAGAAATGCCTGCTGATGGACCAGAGGATTGAATGGCAGAGACTTCCGATTCTGTGACCGAATAAAATTAAGTTGTGGATGAGGTTGCAAATCGATTTTGCTTGAGTTACAATTAGGATGTTGAATGAATTCGTAATATTCTTACATGTATGGTTTACATTTTGATACTTTACTGAATTCTATACACTCCCAAACGATTGTGAAAAATAAAGATGCAATGTACAGTGCAATATAGAACAAACCTTATTGTGACGCTGTTCATGAATAAGGCTCTATGTTGCACACATTCCATAAGAGTTTTTCACGCAATCCAGAGCGCTCCTTGTATAAATATGCAAGGAGCGCTTTTGTTTATAATAGCCCCTATGGTTGAACCATAGGGGCTATTTTTCTACAGCCGAATCAATTTGTTCTCTCGCAGCTTTTGGTTATCGCCCAAGACACATGCGTACTCATAATTAAGCTTCCGGCCGACAGGGCTTACCAGTGGGGCAACTCCAGACTGGACTATTGGCGTATCGCCAGGAGTCCTGTATTAAAATGTTCCATTACAAACAAAAGACTCGCAGCAGCGGGATACTTCAGCATCCTCAACTACTACGAGTCCTTGTACTTATGCGGTTGAACCGCCGTGTACCGGTCGGTACGCACGGTGGTGTGAGAGGTCAGCTCTTCGGTTAAGAGAGCCTCCTGCTCGATTCATACTTTATTCAATCCTTACAGCAGTTCTACGCCTGCATCTTTACAGGCCTGCGTGGTCGCGTCATCCCACAGGCTGACCTGGACTTCACCTACATGGGCCTTGCCCAACAACAGCATGCACAGGCGGCTCTGGCCAATGCCGCCGCCCATCGTCAGGGGCAGGGTGCCGTCCAGCAGCATCTTGTGGAAGGGCAGCTCCGCACGCTGCGGGCAGCCTGCTTCGGCCAGCTGGCGGCGCAGGGCGTCGGCGTCAACGCGGATGCCCATGCTGGACAGTTCCAGCGCACAGCCCAAAGGCTTGTGCCAGAAGAGGATATCGCAGTTCAGCGCCCAATCGTCATAGTCGGGGGCACGGCCGTCGTGGGGCTTGCCGCTCTTGAGCTTGCCGCCGATCTGCATAATGCAGATGGTGCCGTGCTCCTTGGCATAGGCGTTCTCGCGTTGTTTCGGGGTGAAGTCGGGGTATATATCTTCCAACTCCTGGGTCGTGACAAATGTCACTTTGCGGCCAAGGTGGATGTTATTTTTCAGTTCAGGGAACTTCCAGCGCAGCTCGTCAGAGGTCGCGCAGACCGCATCCACAATATCCCGTACAGTCTCCTGTAAAAATTCCAGCGTGCGCTGGTCGGCGGTGATAACGCGCTCCCAGTCCCACTGATCCACGTAGATGCTGTGCAGGTTGTCCAGTTCCTCATCACGGCGGACGGCGTTCATGTCGGTCACAATGCCCTGGCCGGGGCGGAAGCCATACTTGTACAGGGCATAGCGCTTCCACTTTGCCAGGCTGTGGACGATCTCGGCGTGCTCGTTCAGGCTGGGCACATCGAACTCGACCGGGCGCTCCACACCGTTCAGATCGTCGTTCAGGCCGCTGCCCTGCATGACGAACAGGGGAGCCGTGACGCGCTTAAGGTGGAGCGCCATGCAGATCTTCTCCTGGAAAATCGTCTTGATCAGGCCGATGGCTTTCTGGGTGTCGTACAGGCCCAACAGGCTTTGGTAGCCTTCCGGAATGATAATGCTGCTCATATTACATTCTCCTTTTCTTTTCCAAATAGACCCTATTTCTTACGCTTTGGCAAACTGGCTTTCGTACAGGTTCTTATAGAAACCTCCCTGCGCCAGCAGTTCGTCATGCGTACCGCGCTCAATGATGTTGCCGGCCTTCATCACCAAAATCTGGTCGGCGTTCTTGATGGTGGACAGACGGTGGGCCACGATAAAGCTCGTGCGGCCCTTCATCAGTTCCTCAAAGGCATCCTGCACCAATACCTCGGTGCGGGTATCGATGCTGGACGTTGCCTCGTCCAAAATCAGAATCGGCGGGCGGCGCAGCATGACACGCGCAATGCAAAGCAGCTGGCGCTGGCCCTGGCTGATGTTGCCGCCGTCCTCAGCCACTTGGGTATCATACCCGTTGGGCAGGCGGCAGATAAAACTGTGGGCGCGGGCCTTTTTCGCCGCCGCGATGATTTCCTCGCGGGTAGCGTCCGGCTTGCCGTAGGCAATGTTCTCGGCAATCGTACCGGCTTTCAGCCACGTTTCCTGCAAGACCATACCCAGGTTGCCGCGCAGGCTGTCCCGGGTCACGGTATCAATGGGGTGTCCATCGACCCGCAACGTGCCGCCGTTGATCTCATAGAACCGCATCAGCAGGTTGACCAGGGTCGTCTTGCCGCAGCCGGTGGGGCCGACAAGGGCGATGCGCTGGCCGGGTGCGACCTTCAAATTCATGTCCTCAATCAGGGGAACATCGTCCACGTAGCGGAACTTGACGTGGTCGAACTCGACGCTGCCCGCACCGTGGGGCAGTGCCACCGCGTCAGGGGAATCTGGCGTGATGGGTGTCTCATCGATGAGGTCAAACACGCGCTGTGCGCAGGCAAGGGCGTTCTGCAATTCGGTCATAACGTCGGAGATATCGTTGAAGGGCTTCGTGTACTGGTTCGCGTAGTTCAAAAACACCGACAGCTGACCGACCGTGATGCCGCGCGCAATGGCGACGAATGCGCCCAGCACGCCGACGGCGGCGTAGACCAGCGCATTGACAAATCGGGTGCAGGGGTTCGTGGTGGAGGAGAAGAACGTCGCCTTGACGCCGCACTTCTGCAAATCGAGGTTGATCTTGTCAAAGCGTTCCTCGGCGCGGCTTTCGTAGCCGAAGGCACGAACCATATGCTCATTGCCAACCAGCTCTTCCACCAGGCTGGTCATCTCGGCGCGGGTCTCGCTCTGCACCTTGAACATAGAATAGGTATGGGTGGCAATGAACCGCGCCACAAAGATGGACAGTGGCGTCAGCGCCACGACCACCAGCGCAATGCGCCAGTCAATGAAAATCATCACGCCCAGCGTGCCAAAAATCGTCAGCACGCCGGTAAACAGCTGGGTAAACCCCATCAACAAACCGTCGCTGAACTGCTCTACATCGGTGGTGATGCGGCTGATAGCGTCGCCGGGGCGGTGGGCGTCCATATATTTCAGCGGTAAAATTTCCAGCTGCTCAAACGCCTTGACGCGCATGTCCCGCACGACCTGGAAGGTGATGCGGTTGTTCACAACATTCATCAGCCATTGGGACAGCGCCGTGCAGGCGATTGTGCCCGCCATGACCAGTGCGATTTTGCCAAGGCCCACGAAGTCGACCTCACCGGGGCCGAGAATCATATCCACGGCCTTGCCGGACAGCACCGGGGCCAGCAGGGTAGTGACCACTGTGATCAACGCAAATGTCAGCGTCAGGATGACCATGCCGGTGTAGGGGCGGATCAGCTTCAAAACGCGATGGATGGTGTTCTGGTTCAGTTTTGGTTTTTGCTTGCTCATAGCGTTTTGGCCACCTCCTCCTTGCTCAGCTGGCTCAGGCAGATTTCCTTATAAACTTCGCAGCTTTGCAGCAGCTCGGCGTGGGGAGCATCACCCACAAGCTTTCCGTCGTCCAGCACCAGGATATGGTCGGCACGCTGCACGCTGGCCGCACGCTGGGAGACGATGAACACCGTCATACCGCTCGTTTCCTCTTTAATAGCCTTGCGCAGCGCCGCGTCAGTAGCAAAATCCAGCGCCGAGGCACTGTCATCGAGAATCAGAATCTTCGGCTTTGGCACCAGTGCGCGGGCAATCGTCAGTCGCTGGCGCTGCCCGCCTGAGAAGTTGCGGCCTGCAGTCTCGACCGGGGCGTCCAGCATACCGGGTTTGCCGCGCACGAACTCCGCCGCCTGGGCAATCTCCAGCGCTTTCCAAATCTCCTCGTCGGTCGCACCGGGGGCGGCCCACTGCATATTGTCGCGGATGGTTCCGGTGAACAGCACGGCCTGCTGGGGCACGATGCCCACCATGCCGCGCAGCTGTGCAAAGCTGTACTGCTTTACATCGTGGTCAAACAGCGTCACGCCGCCGTTATCGGCATCATAGAAACGGCAGACAAGATCAATCAAGGTCGATTTGCCGCTGCCGGTGCCGCCGATTACACCGATGGTCTCACCGACTTTGGCCGTAAACGAGATATCGGTCAGGCTGGGTGCGCCTGCCCCCTTGTAGGTGAAGTTGACATGGTCGAACTTCGCCGCGTCGGCCGCATTCGCAATGTCCAGCGTCGCCGTGCCAGGGTCCTCCATCGTGGTATGGGTGTTTAAAATTTCATTGACGCGCATACCGCTGGCCAGGGCACGCGTGACCGAGACGACCAGGTCCGCCAGGCGCAGCAGACTCAACAAGATTTGGCTCATATAGTTGATAAGGGCAATGACCTCGCCCTGGGTCAGCGCACCGGCATCGACCTCGACACCGCCGCGCAGCAGCAGGGCCACCACAGCCAGGTTGACGACGAGATAGGTCAGCGGGTTCATCAATGCGGAGATACGCCCGGCTGCAAACTGCAATTTTTTCAGGTGGTCGTTCGTCTCCACAAAGGCGGCCAGCTCGTCTGCCTGGCGGGCAAAGGCACGCACAACGCGGGCACCTACGTAGTTTTCGCGGGTCAGCAGCGTCACGCGATCCAGGCCATTCTGTGCCTCGTGGTAGATAGGCACCGTCACGCGCATGATGGCCCATATGATGAGCGACACCATAATCGTCACGCCGATAAACAGCAGCGTCAGCTTCGGGCTGATGGAGAACGCCATAATCAGCGCACCGATAACGATGAACGGCGAACGCAGCAGCAGACGCAGCGTCAGGTTGACGCCGTTCTGCACCTGATTGATGTCGCTGGTCATACGGGTGACCAGTGTCGGGGTGCCGATGCCATCCAGTTCGCTGTAACTCAGTGTGTCGATATGGCGAAACAAGTCCTTGCGCAGCGCCGTACCAAAGCCCAGCGCCGCCGTAGCGGAGAACCACTGGGCCGTCAAACTGCTGGCAAGACCGATGGCCGCCAGCAAAACCAGCAGACCGCAGCGCGTCCAGATGAAAGCTGCGTCCTGATTTTTAATGCCTGTGTCAATAATGCTGGCAATGACCAGCGGCACGAACAACTCAAAGCAGGCTTCCAGCATCTTGAACAGCGGCGCTAACAAGGCTTGCCTCTCGTAGCCCTTGATGTAGCGCATCAATTTGTGCATTGAAACCACCTCAAACCCAAAATTAACAATATTGGTTTATTATATCACATATTTTCCCGCTTGTCATTGCATGAAGCTACATATTTCGATGACTATTTATTCGCCCGGCGTCTATACTTTCAATGGACACATTGTTGAGGGAGGATATGCAGATGTTCTGGCTTTACCGATATAAAGGTTTTTCCCGCACGGCGGCATGCACCGTGCATACGGCGGTGGTGCTGGCCGGGCAGCAGGGGTGTTCCCAGGCCGACACCGGCCACCTGCTGCTGGCGCTGGTGCAAACTGCTCGAGGCACGGCGGCGGATTTTCTGCGCCGCAAGCGTGTGACAGCCACGGCGCTGGCTGGGTGCAGCGCCGCCCGAAGCCTGGGCAGCCCCCGGCAGCTGCATTCCCGTGACCTGGCCCCCGAGTTGACCAAGGCCATGGAATTTGCCGTGTTGGGGGCCCACGCCGCCAGCGCCGCTAAGGCCGAGAATGAGCACCTGCTCTGCGCGATGCTCGAGGATTCGTCCTGCACGGCCAGCCGGTGGATGGCGTCCTTAGGGATCGAGCTGCCCCAGGCCGCGCGGGAGTGCCGCCAGCTTTCCGGGCAATTCGTGCTGCCCGCGCAGCCGCGTATGTCGTCCAGCCGCACCGGGCGACCCAGCGAAAAATACGGCCGCGACCTAACCCGCCTGGCGCAGGAGGGGCGGCTGGACCCGGTGCTCTGCCGGGAGGCCGAGCTGGACCGGATGATTGAAATTCTCTGCCGCCGCCAGAAAAATAATCCCTGCCTGCTGGGGGAGCCTGGCGTCGGCAAAAGTGCCCTGGCTGAGGCGCTGGCCCAGCGCATTGCCAGCGGGCAAATCACCCCGGCGCTGCGGGGCAAGCGGTTGTTGGCGTTGGACATGGCATCCATGGTTGCGGGTACAAAGTACCGCGGCGATTTCGAGGAACGGTTCAAAAATCTATTGGAAGAACTGTACCGCGACCGCTCCACCGTGCTGTTCATCGACGAGATACACATTATTGCCGGGGCCGGTGCGGCGGAAGGAGCCATCGACGCCGCGAGCATCCTAAAACCGATGCTGGCCCGCGGGGAGATACAACTCATCGGCGCAACGACGCCGGAGGAATACCGCAAAACAATTCAAAAAGATTCGGCGCTGGAACGCCGCTTTGGCAAGGTCATGGTGGAGGAACCCACCCCCGCCGACGCCGAAAAAATCTTAAACGGCCTGATGCCCCGGTACGAGCACTACCACGGCGTTGCTATCCCACCGCAGGCCATCCATGCGGCGGTGGAGTTTAGTGTGCGCTATTTACCGGGGCGTTTCCTGCCCGACAAGGCCATTGACCTGCTGGATGAAGCAGCCGCCGCCCGCCGCATTGCCGACACCAGCGGCGAGAAAAAAGCGTTAAGCCCCGCCGACATCGCCCATGTGGTCAGCAAGGCCAGTGGCGTGCCCGCCGAACGGGTAGGCGAGGCCGAGCGTGAGCGGCTGGCACACCTGGAAGAGCGCCTTTCTGCCGAGGTCATCGGCCAGTCACGGGCCGTCGCCGCCGTGGCATCAGCCATCCGCCGCAGCCGTACCGGCTTGCGGGAGAGCGGGCGGCCCATCGGTGCCATGCTGTTTTTGGGGCCGACGGGTGTGGGTAAAACGCAGCTGGCCCGCACGCTGGCAAAATGCTGGTTCGGCAGCGAGAAAGCTCTGCTGCGCTTTGATATGTCGGAGTATATGGAGCGCCACACCGTGGCGCGGCTCATCGGTGCGCCGCCGGGCTATGTGGGCCACGACGAGGGCGGTCAGCTGACCGAGGCCGTGCGCCGCCGACCATACAGCGTCGTACTGTTTGACGAAATCGAAAAGGCACACAGCGATATCCAAAATCTATTACTGCAAATCCTCGAGGATGGCAGTCTAACCGACGCGCAGGGGCGAAAATCTGATTTTTCCAACACAATTATTTTGCTCACGTCCAATTTAGGGGCGCGGTGTCTTTCAGGACAGACGGCCCCGCTGGGCTTCGGTGCGGCAACCTCCGAGACGAGCCGCCGCAGCCAGCAGGCCGTGCAGGAGGCAAAAGAATTTTTCCGCCCCGAACTGATGGGCCGTCTTGACGAGACGGTTTTGTTTGACCCGCTCGGCCCGGCACAGCTGGAGGGCATTGCCGACCGGCTGCTGTGCGAACTGGAACAGCGCGCCGCCGCACAGGGCTACACGCTGCGCCATACCGCTGCCGCTGCCAAAACGCTGGCGGGGGACAAAGTACCACCCTATGGTGCGCGGGAGTTGCGCCGCACCGTCAGCCGCGCAGTGGAGCAAGCCCTCGCTGACCGTATTGCCGCCGGGACCGCCCACCCCGGCGTCGTTTACACCGCCGACGCCGATGCGGAAGGGAATATTATTTTGACTGAGGGTACGTTGGCGGCGTGTGTATAAAAAATGAGGTACCTGCCATCTCAGCAGATACCTCGTTTCTCTGTCAATCTTTCACGTACAGCCCACAGTGGCACGGCCCATGGTAGTTTGGGTCGGCCAGCTGTTCTTTGAACTCTTTGCAAATGCAGATATTCTCCGGGATGTGCTGCAAGCGGCAGGGGCAATACCCGCCGGTGCGCTTGAGCCCCTCGCGGATGTTCTTCACGATCTCGGCATCAGGATTCAGGTGAAATTTTGACTTATCCATAATGTTACCTCGTTTACGGCTTGACACGGAACTCCTGTTCGCAGTAGATGCAGCGGTAACGGCCACTGGGCGTCAAAGCAAAGATGTGGTCACAGCCTTCCTCAATGGAGGTGATGCAGCGCGGGTTCGTGCACTTGATGACATTGACCAGGCGCTTTGGCTGCTCGGGGTGCTTCTTCTCCGTCACGTGGCCGTCCTTGATAAAGGTGATGGAGATTTTCGGATCGACATAGGCGAGGATGTCAAAGTTCAGCCCGGACACGTCGCCCTCAATCTTTATTATATCCTTTTTGCCGTCCTTTTGGCTGCGGACATTCTGCAAAAGTGCTACACTGACATTGGTTAATTTTTCCAGTTCCATCATGTGGTACAAGGCCAGGCCGGTGCCTGCGGTGATGTGGTCAATAACCACACCGTTCTGAATCTCATCAACCTTCAACATTGAACGCTACCTCCCCGGTCTTGGGGTCTTTCAGACCCAGCAAAGTCATGATCAGCGCCATGCGCATATACACGCCGTTCTGCACCTGGTCAAAGTACGCTGCGCGCGGGTCGTCGTCTACATCCAGCGTGATCTCATTCACACGGGGCAGGGGATGCAGCACCGGCATATCCGCGGGGGCCAGAGCCAGCTTTTCCTTTGTCAGGACATAGCTGTTTTTCAGGCGGATGTAATCTTCTTCATTAAAGAACCGCTCACGCTGGACGCGGGTCATGTAGAGGACGTCCAAATCGGGCAGAGCCTCCTCCATGCTGCGTGTCTCAACATAGGGGATGTTGTTAGGTTCGAGAATTTCTTTGATAATGTAGTCCGGCACGCGCAGCTCCTCGGGTGAGATGAGCACAAACTTCATGCCCGGCAGACGGGACAGGCTCTTGATCAGGCTGTGCACCGTGCGGCCAAACTTCAAATCGCCGCAGAAGCCGATGGTCAGATGATCCAGATGCCCCTTGCGCTGGCGAATCGTCATCATATCCAGCAGCGTCTGGGTGGGGTGGCTGTGGCCGCCGTCACCGGCGTTGATGACCGGGATGCGGCTGTACCGGGACGCACGCAGCGGTGCGCCCTCCTTGGGGTGGCGCATGGCGGCAATATCGGCCACGCAGCTGATAACGCGGATGGTATCGGCGACTGTCTCGCCTTTGGATGCGCTGGATACACCGGCATCGGGGAAACCCAATACCTGGCCGCCCAGGTTCAGCATAGCAGCCTCAAACGAAAGGCGGGTGCGGGTGCTCGGCTCATAAAACAGCGTCGCCAGCCGCTTGCGGGCGGCAACGTCTTTGTATGCGGCCGGGTCGTCGTGGATACGGTCGGCAAGGTCCATTAAGCTGAGCGTTTCTTCCAGCGTAAAGTCCGCCGGATCGATCAAATGTCTCATACACAATCCCCTTTGTTTAACTCTAATCTATTCTAAGCGGCGGTATACCGTTTAAAATCAAACCAGCTTGCGCACCATCGCAAAGTCAAAAAAATCTGTGTAGCAGGTCTGGCAGCACAGGACCGGCTTGCAGGTGCGAGAGTAGAAAATTTCATCCAGCTGCAAAAGTGCCTGTTCCGGTTTTAGCCCCAGCTGGCGGCGGATGCTCGGCGTGCCCTGCACAGCGTGCAGTGTCGTTAGCGTTTCGGTCACTTCCATATGGCAGTACTGCGCCACGATTTCAAAAATCGGGCGGCTGAAATCAATGGTATCCAGCCGCTTGCCGCCAAACAAGGCCAACGGTAAAATATCGGTGGAGTAAAGCACCGGCGTTTCATCTGCCAGTACCCGGCGGCGCACAAATACCAGTGTGTGCTCCTTTTCCGGGTCAAGTGCCAGCTTTTTGATAAGTTCCGGCGTGGCGGTCTCCTTCGTGACCATCAGGGTGTCACTATGCGGCACACGGCCAATAGCGCGGATCATCCGGTTAAATTCCAACTTTTGGTCCATGCGGTTTTCCACCTGCACCACGTCGCGATTGACCAGCGTACCGATCCCGCGCACACGCTCCACATAGCCGTCACGCTCCAAATCGCTCAGGGCGTCGCGTACCACGGTACGGCTCACGCCCAGAACATCGGCCAATTCCAATTCACTGGGCAGCTGGGTGGCTTTAGCATAGCGGCCGCCGCGCAGCTCATCCAACAAACGCTGGGAAGCCTGCTGGCTGCGCAGTTCGCCGCCAAGGCGGCTTTCCGTCGTCTTATTCATTCGCAAATTCCTTTCGTGCCCGGCATACGTCAGCCAGGCAGCATTTGTCGCAGTAGGGCTTGGTGCGGGCCGTGCAGACCGCACGGCCATGGTCCACCAGCCGGTGGCAGAAGCCGTTGCCTTCCTCGGGCGGGATGATTTTCCACAGCTCTTTTTCGACCTTGGCGGGTTCTTTGACATTATCCACCAGCCCTATGCGGTTGCACAGGCGGATGCAGTGGGTGTCCGTCACAATGGCGGGCTTGCCGAATACATCGCCCATAATCAGGTTTGCGCTCTTTCGGCCCACGCCGGGCAGCGCCAGCAGCGCATTAAAATCGTCGGGCACATGGCAGTCATATTGGTCGCACAGCACCCGCATACAGGCCGAAATATCCCGCGCCTTGCTGTGCCCCAGCCCACAAGGCTTGACAATGGCCTCGATTTCCTCCGGGCTGGCCGCAGCCAGTTCTTTCACCCCGGGATACTTGGCGAACAGATCCTGCACCACCACATTCACGCGGGCATCGGTACACTGGGCCGCCAGCCGCACCGATACCAAAAGCTGCCACGCATGGTCATAATCCAGCGTGCAGTCAGAGTCGGGGTATTCTGCTTTCAGCCGTGCAATGCAGACTGCCGCCAATTCTTGTTTCGTCACTGCTTTTTCTCCGTTTCTGTTCTTTTCATTTGATTTTACCACGTGTGTTTGATATAATCAAGAGCAGAAGTATGACGTTTTGGTACACTATCTCAAACTTATCTTAAAAAAGGAACACGAAATGGAGCCATTGGCACAACGCCTGCGCCCCCGCAGCCTGGATGAAGTCTGCGGGCAGCAGCATCTACTCGGCAAAAATCAGGTATTCCGCCGCACGGTCGAGAGCGGCAAGATTCCCAACATGATCTTCTACGGCCCTTCCGGTGTTGGCAAAACGACGGTTGCCAGCATCATTGCGGCGGGCAGCGGTATGCAGCTGCACAAGCTCAACGGTACGACGGCCTCCACCAGCGATATCAAATCAGTGCTGGCGGATATCGGCACCTTGGGCGCGGCCGGGGGCATCTTGCTGTATCTTGACGAGATCCAGTATTTCAACAAGCGCCAGCAGCAAAGCCTGCTGGAATGCGTGGAGCAGGGCACCGTCACCCTGATTGCCTCCACGACCGAGAACCCCTATTTTTATGTATACAACGCCCTTTTATCCCGCTGCACGGTGTTTGAGTTCAAATCGCTGACGGCGGACGATATCCGCGTCGGCTTGCAGAACGCCGCCGCTCGGCTGGGGGCCGAGGATAAAACGCCCATCTTGATTCCCGACGATGCGCTGGACTACCTGGCCCAGAGCGCGGGCGGCGATATGCGCAAAGCGCTGGGCAACCTGGAATTTGCCGTGACCGCCGCGCCGATTGAAAATGGCAGCCGCACCATCACGCTGGACATGGTACAGCAGGTGGCCGTGCGTACCGCCATGCGGTATGATAAACTGGGCGACGACCATTACGATATCGTCTCTGCCTACCAGAAATCCATGCGCGGCTCTGACCCCGACGCAGCGCTGCATTATTTGGGCCGCCTGCTGGAAGCTGGCGACCTGCCCAGCGCCTGCCGCCGCCTGATGGTCTGCGCGTGTGAGGATGTCGGCCTGGCCTGGCCGCAAATTATCCCCATTGTCAAAGCGGCGGTGGATATCGCCAACGCCGTTGGCCTGCCGGAGGCGCGCCTGCCGCTGGCAGATGCGGTCGTGCTGGTTGCCACCGCGCCCAAGTCGAACTCCGCCCACGATGGCATCAACGCCGCCATTGCGGACATCCAGGCCGGGCGCACCGGGCCCATCCCGCGCCAGCTGCAAAACAAACACTACGACGGCGCGGATGCCAAGATCAAGGGTCAGCATTACCTCTACCCACACGATTACCCCAATCACTGGGTCGCCCAGCAATACCTGCCCGACGCCATCAAGGACCGCCAGTATTACGTCCCCGGCGAGAACAAGAACGAGCAGGCCTTTGCCCAATATTGGAAGAAAATCAAGGGAGAATAACCGCTGTGGCTGACTTTTGCGATTTCAAAAAAATTCTATCCTACCGCAGTGTGTGGATGGCCCTTGCTGCCTTGTGGGTGGTATATCACCATATTTCGCTTACTCCCCCCTGTGCGTTTTTGCAGGTCTTAAAAAGCTGCGGGGCAGGCGGTGTTGACATTTTTGTGTTTGCCTCAGGACTCGGGTGCTATCACTCGCTGAAAAAGACCCCTGATACGCTCATCTTTATTAAAAAGCGTCTTATCAAGATTGTACCTGCCTATTATCTCTGTGTCACGCCTTGGGTCATTTATGACGGCCTGCGCCTGGGTACCACGGTGCAGGGCGTGGTCGCCACTTACTTAGGAGTAGACAGTTTATTTGGCCTTGGCTTGGGCCTATGGTCTGTATTGGTTTCCGTTTATCCTGATTGCGCCTGGGCCGTGTATTGTACTGTCCCTGCTGGCCGCCTGCCTGGATAAAGTTGCCCCGCAAATCATCCGCGGCTGTACGTTCCTGGGCGGATGCACACTGGAAATTTACGCTGTTCACGCTTTTGCTTTTCAGGTCTTTCGCGATGCACTCTCGGACGACATCTTGTATGGCACGGACAAGCGCTGGCTTCTGCTTTCCGTCCTGTCTGTGCTCTTTGCCGTTTTGCTTGCCCGCGTAATGGCGCAATTGACCGCCAAAACACAAAAGCAGCCCGCCCAACAAACCTGACTGAAATAGGAGAAATTTATGTCTGACCTTCACTGCGAGACCATTACGTTTCCGTCGTCGGACGGACGCCATACTTCCTCCGCTGTGCTGTACACGATGCAGGATAAGCCTGTGCGGGCAGTCATCCAGCTGAGCCACGGTATGTGCGAGTATGTGCGCCGTTACGCGCCCATGGCCGAGTTCTACGCCGCCCACGGCATTGCACTGGCGGGCAATGACCACCTCGGCCACGGCGACACCGCCAAGGCAGGGGAGCACGGCCACTACGGCGAGCCGGATGGCCGCCTGCATCTGCTGAACGACCTGCATACAATGAACGGCTTGCTCCATGAGCGTTTCCCGGATACGCCCATTATCCTGTACGGCCACAGCATGGGCAGCTTTTACGCGCGATGGTACGCCGAAAAGTGGCCGGAGAGCATCACGGCACTGGTTATTTCCGGCACGGCAGGCCCCAGCTTTATGAACGTCATCGGCCAAAAACTAGCCGGGCTGATTGCCCGCGTCAAGGGGCCGCGCTATGTTTCGCCGCTGATGGTCAAGCTGAATTTTGGCAGCTATTGCAAGAAAATCGCAAACGCCCAATCGCCCAACGCCTGGCTTTCCCGCGACGAAAACGTTGTGAACGCCTACGATGCCGACTGCCTGTGTACCTTCCAGTTCACCGCCGCCACCTACCGCGAAATGCTGACAACGCTGAACCATGTCAGCACTAAGGCGTGGGCGCAGGCCATCGACAAAGACCTGCCCATTCTGCTGATTGCCGGTGATGGCGACCCGGTGGGCGGCTACGGCAGCGGCGTGCGCAAGGTCTGGGCCATGCTGGGCGACGCCGGTGTCAACGACCTGACCTGCCAGATTTTTGAGGGCGGCCGCCACGAACTGCACAACGAGACCAACCGCGACGAGGTCTTTGACTACGTGCTGACCTGGATTGAAGATCACATTTAAACCACGCTGTATCGCATCCTCCGCCTCATTGGTGGAGGATTTTTATTTTTCCTCTTGACAAATCCATATTGCAGTTGTATCATTGTATTAAGTTCTTAACACAATGATACAGCAAAGGAGTCTCCGTTATGAACTGGAACATCACAGCAGGCCGCCCGGTCTACGTGCAGCTTGTGGAACAGCTTGAGCTTGCGCTGGTGGCAGGGGAGTTCCCGCCCGGCAGCCGCATCCCGCCTGTGCGGGAGCTGGCCGCCGACGCGGGCGTCAATCCCAACACGATGCAGCGTGCCTTGCAGGAATTGGAAAGCCGCGGCCTGCTACAGGCCCAGCGCACGGCAGGCCGCACCGTGACCGCCGATGACGCCGCGCTACACGCCCTGCGCCGCCGCCGCGCCCAAACGCTGGCAGGGGAGTTCCTGCATCAAATGCACGCCCTGAGCCTGACCGAAACCGAAATTGAAACGCTGCTGCGCGAAACCGCACAGCAGCAGACAGAGGAGTAAACCATGGATGCTATTTATGAGGTACACGGCCTGACCAAACGGTATGGCCGCACCACCGCCCTGGACGGCGCAGAGTTTTCCGTCACGCCCGGCAAGCTGGTCGGGCTGCTGGGCCCCAACGGCAGCGGCAAAACCACACTGCTTAAAATCTCTGCCGGGCTGCTTACGCCCACAGCGGGCAGTGTGCTGGTCAATAAGACCCCCGTCGGTGTCTACACCAAGGCTGTCACCAGCTATCTGCCGGATCGGATGGCCCTGCCTACTGAGTTCACAGCCGCTGACGCCGTGAGCCTGTACAATGACTTTTTCCCCGATTTTGACAAGGCCAAGGCCGACGCCATGCTGGCTGACCTGCGCATCCAAGCTCACGACAAAATCGGTACCATGAGCAAGGGGACGCAGGAGAAAATGCAGCTCTGCTTGACCATGAGCCGCGCCGCCAAGCTCTACCTGCTGGATGAACCCTTAGGCGGCGTTGACCCCGCTGCCCGCGACTACATTTTGCAGACGATCCTTCACAATTACAGCGAGGACGCCGCGCTGGTCCTGTCCACCCACCTGATTGGCGACATTGAAAAGGTGCTGGATGAGGTAATTTTCCTGCAAAACGGCAAGGCCCTTCGCCAGGCCGCCGTTGACGAGCTGCGCGAGGAAACAGGCATGAGCGTTGATGCATACTTCCGGGAGGTCTACAAATGCTGACAAATTTATTGAAATACGAGTTCAAGGCCTCGGGCCGCGTTGTCCTGCCGATTGCAAGCGGTGTGCTGGTGCTGAACATTTTCACCGGTATCCTGAGCCATTTTATCCAGAACACCTCTGACAGATTTCCGCTGGCCGGGCTGGCCCTGGTGTTGCTGAACCTGGCAGCGCTCGTCAGCCTGCTGGTAGTACTAGCGGTCTGCTTCTTTATTGAAGTGCAGCAATTTTACCGCCTGCTGGGCGACCGCGGCTACCTGATGCTGGCCCTGCCCGTGCAGCCCTGGAAGCATATTGCCGCCAAGGTTATTTGCGGCACGGCGTGGACCGTGTTCGGTATGTTATTTTTTTCCGTCTGCTGTGCACTGCTTACAGGCGATTTTGCATTCAGCGTCCCTCATGCTGAGGATTTTGCCATCTGGGCTGTAATGGTGCTTATCGTTCTGGCCCTGATTGCGGGGGCTCTGCTGCACACCTACCTGGCCTGTGCTTTCGCCGGGCAGTTCACCCAGCAGCGCATGCTTATCAGCATCGCCGCTTACTTCGTCATCGGTTTTGCCGGGCAGATGGCGGCACTGGTAACTGCGTTTTTCGTTGCCCTCTATGGATACCAATATTTCAGCAACATCAATTTCAGCACCGCATCGTCCATTTTTAGCTATGACAACAGTCTGCCTTTCCTGCTGCTTTCCATGCTGGCCGTCTTTGCGCTCATCGCCCTCGTCGATGCCCTTATGTGGGCACTGACCCAGTGGTTCATGACCAAGCGGCTGAATCTGGCGTAATTACAGAAAGTCCCGGATGCGCTCTGCGTCTTTCATGCCTTTGCTGTACAGTTTTTTCAGTGCCTTCTGGTCGCGGGTCAGCGTCTTGACGCCGCAGGTATCATCTGGCGCAATAATAAGCACCTTGCCCTCGGCGGCCAGCTTTTGGGCCAACGCAATACCTTCGTTATAATGCTGCGCCCGCAGGGCCAGCTGTTCGGCGGCGTGGGGGTATTTTCGGTGGATGACCCGCGCCAGCTTGCGGTCCGTGCCATCCGCGCGGATGGTGCCCACCGGCTTTGTCAAAATCAGCACAACCTTGTCGCAGCCGTCCGCAAAAGCCTTTTGCAAAGGGATCGTATCACCCAGCGCACCGTCATAATAAGGCACACCGCCAATCTCAATAGGCTTGCACGCCACCGGGATGCAGCAGGATGCCATCAGCACGCGGTAGTCGTCCTGGCGCATATCGCCGCGTGTAAAGTACTTCGGCTTGCCAGTTGTGGCGTCTGTGGCGATCATGTACCACTCCATCGGATTAGCCGTCATCCTTTCAAAATCCAGCGGGTTTTCACATTCGCGGTTACTCAATGTGCCGTAGATATATTGCAGGTTCAAAAACGACCCGCCGTGCAGCATATTTCCTGCGCCCATATATTCTTTGCGCATGGAGTATTCCTCATAGAACAGATAGTTCCGCCCGCGCTGGCTGCTTAAATAGGAGGCAAGGTTAGCGCTTCCTGCCGAAATGCCGATGCCGTAATCAAATTGTACGCCGTTGTCCATGCACCAGTCAAACACGCCCGCCGCATAGATGCCGCGCAGACCGCCACCTACATCGATGACTCCGATTTTTTCCATACAATAACCCCTCTTTCTACTCTCAAAAGTATACCACCCCCGCTGCCGCAAATCACCGGACAATCCAGGGCAAATGTATTGACTTTTGGTGTGAAAGCGCGTATATTCAATTTACAGACCATTAGTCTGTAAAAAGGAGTGTATCCTATGTCGCGCAACAAATATCCGGAGCAAACCGTAGAAAAAATCCTTGACGCTGCCGCATGCCTGTTTGCCCAAAATGGCTATGCCCACACCACCTTGCAGGATGTCATTGACGAAACAGGACTTTCCAAGGGAGCCGTGTACCACCACTTTAAATCCAAAGAGGAAATTGCCGCCAAGGTGGGCGACCGCATGGGGGCGGAGTTTACGGCCACGCTGACCCATATCCGCGACGACGACGCCATGACCGGGCTGCAAAAATTGCAGGCCGTCTTTGCCGCGTCGCTATTGCCGCAGCGCCAGCAAGCGCTGGGCCGCGCACTGCCGCGCCTCTGGGATGACCCTCAGTTTCTTTCCATTGAGCTGCACGATTTGTTGGAAAAGACTGTCCCCGTTTACATAACACCGATGATTCAGCAGGGGACAACCGACGGCAGTATCCACACCGCGGACGCCGCCGCATTGGGGGAGGCCCTGTTTTTACTGGCAGACCTCTGGCTCCACCCGCTGACGCGCCCCACCACACCAGACCAGCAACGGGCACGGTGCGCGGTGTTCCGCCAGGTAACGCAGGGGATTGGGCTGGATCTGCTGACCGAGGAACAGAGTGCACAGATGGTAAAGATGTGCGAGGAATAAGGTAAAAACCTGCATTTGGCGGCTTGCACCGCCAATTTTATTTCGCATTTACAAACCGCCGGTCGGTTTATATAAAACAGTTTTCACAAAAACAGGAGACACACCCATGAACACTACCTTTTATAGATTACTTATCTGCCAAATCGTTACGCTGTTCGCCAATGCGGCACTGCGGTTTGCGCTGCCGCTGTACCTGCTGCGCAAGACCGGTTCCGCTGCGCTGTACGGCGCCATCACGGCGGCGGCCCTGGTGCCGATGCTGGCAGGCACACTGTATGGGGGCATTCTGGCAGACAGCTGCCGCAAGCAAACGCTGCTGGCCGTTTTAAATTTCATCACTGCGCTGGGCCTGCTGGCCGCCGCAATCTGTTTCCGTCAAATCCCATCAACCGCCGTCGTATTGGGCACACTCTGCCTTTTGTACGCCGCCGAAGGTCTGCTCCAGCCTGCTGTACAGGCCAGTCTGCCGTTGTTGCTGCGTGACCCGGCACTTACGCAGGGGAACGCCGCCATACAGCTCGCCGACACCATTGATGAACTGCTCGGTCCCTTGCTGGGCAGTCTGCTGCTGCAGTCAGTAGGGCTGCGTACATTGCTGATTTTCTGTGCGGTATGCCTGGCTGCAACGGCGCTATTTTTCCAAACGCTGCCCATCCCACAGCCAACACGCCAACCGCCTGCAGCTCCCGGGCAGCGGGCTGCCGTCGGCCCACTGCTGCGCCACGATCCGCAGCTGTTCGGCATGGTCGGTGTGCTGGCGCTGCTCAACCTGGCCGTTGTTCCGGCAATCACGGTCGGCGTACCCATCCTCGTTGTTCAATATCTGGCGCTGCCTGACCGAGCACTGGCGATCACCCACTCTGCCATGAGTGCGGGCGGTCTTTTGGGCGGTGTTCTGGCGGGGGCCTTGGCCGGGCGGCAGCACGGCAGGCAGAAAATGCTGACGCTCTGGTGCATCAGCGCCGTGTGCGCTCTGCTGGGGGCCGCAGCGCTGCCCGGCGTGCCGTCCACCGTCAGCTATGAGGCGGTAACGTTTCTGGCATTTTGCCAGATGGCCGCCGCCGTGCCGTTTCAAATCGACCTTGTCAGCAGCTTGCAAGTCCAGGTGCCAGCGGCGCAGGTGGGCCGCTGCATGAGCTTTGTCACCTTCGCCATCTGCCTGACCCAACCCGCCGGGCAGACACTGTACGGTCTTGCTTATGACCGCTTTGCCGCGCAGCCCTCTCTGGTGCCGCTGCTGGCCGCCGCGGCATCCATTGCAATAAACATTGCCGCAGCGCGTTTTTTCTGCAAAGCAAGATAATTTTACGAAGTCATGAACACTTCTTTACAAAATCATGAAAAAGTTTTTATTGACAAACATTCTCCATGCCGTATAATGTATCTTGTGTGTGCATCTAAGGGTAAATTTTTTCTGCCCTGACACATTGGCGTTGTATGTGCTGCTTGCAGCGGACTTTGCAAAACAAAGACCGTGTAACAAACCTTTGCGGGGCGGCATAATTGGCGCTGACTCGTCAAGGACTTTGTGCCGACCTAAGGAAGAAACGGCGCGTGAAGAAGCCCTGTAACGGGAAATTCCGCAAAGGGGGATGCAATGAAAATGAATGAAAATCTGATCGTATCTCTGAAAGACATTGTTGTCGATTTCGATGGGCAAAAGGTTTTGGACGGCCTTTCGCTGGACATCCACGACAAGGAGTTTGTCACTTTCCTCGGCCCTTCGGGCTGCGGCAAGACGACGACCCTGCGTGTGATTGCCGGTTTTGTCACCCCGAAATCGGGCAATGTCTTTTTTGATGGCAAGGACATCGCCAATATGCCGCCGTACAAACGGCCGGTGAACACGGTGTTCCAGAAGTATGCGCTGTTCCCGCACCTGAACGTGTTTGAGAATGTTGCCTTCGGCCTGCGCCTGAAAAAAATGGCAGAGGATGAAATCCGCCCGAAAGTACTTGAAATGCTTGAGACCGTCGGCCTGAAAGGCTTTGAGCGCCGCAGCATCCATCAGCTTTCCGGCGGCCAGCAGCAGCGCGTGGCCATTGCCCGCAGCCTGGTCAACCAGCCCCGCGTCCTGCTGCTCGACGAACCTCTCGGTGCCCTTGACCTCAAGCTGCGCAAAGAGATGCAGCTGGAACTGAAACGCCTGCAGCGCGAAATGAACATTACCTTCGTCTACGTCACCCATGACCAGGAGGAAGCATTGACCATGTCGGACACCGTCGTGGTCATGTCCGGCGGCAAGATTCAGCAGATCGGCTCCCCCCAGGATATCTATAACGAACCCAAGAACGCTTTTGTGGCCCGCTTTATCGGTGACTCCAACATCGTGGACGGCGTCATGCTGCGCGACTTCTATGTCAACTTCGGTGGGCATGACTTTACCTGCGTGGACCGCGGCTTCAAGCCCAACGAGCCTGTGCAGGTCGTCATCCGCCCCGAGGACGTGCAGATCGTGCCGCCTTCCGTCGGTATGCTGACCGGCCTTGTGCGTGAGGTCATCTTCAAGGGCGTTCACTTTGAAATGCACGTCGATGTGGAAGGGTATGAGTGGATCATTCATTCTACACAGGCCAGCCAGCCCGGCGAGCTTATCGGCATGAACATCGGCCCGGACGAAATTCATATCATGAAGCGTTCGGAGGTGTAATAGATGCTCAAATCCAAAACCTCCCGCTGGCTGGCAGGGCCGTATCTGCTCTGGATGGCCATTTTCACTGTCGTGCCGCTGGTCATCGTCGTCTGGTACGCCATGACGAACACCGACGGGCAGTTCACCCTTGACAACCTGACCCAGATTGGTCGGTATTCCAGCGTGTTTGCCCGCAGCTTGATTCTGGCCGCCATTTCCACGGTAGTCTGCCTGGTCATGGCGTTCCCGGTCGGGTATTTTCTCTCCCGCCTGCGCGCCAACAAGCAGCATATCATGCTCATGCTTATTATGCTGCCCATGTGGATGAACTTCCTGCTGCGCACCTACGCATGGATGACCCTGCTTGAGAAAAACGGCCTTATCAACAAATTCTTCGGTCTGTTCGGCCTTGGCCCCTTCAACATGATCAATACCTCCGGCGCGGTCGTGCTGGGCATGGTCTACAACTATCTGCCCTTCATGATTCTGCCCATCTACACGGCCATGACGAAAATCGATGATTCCATCGTCGAGGCCGCGCAGGATCTGGGCTGCAACGTCTGGCAGATTTTGTTCCGCGTGCTCGTACCGCTGACCGGCCCCGGCATTGCCACCGGCATTACCCAGGTGTTCGTGCCCGCCGTCTCCACCTTTATTATCAGCCGTATGCTGGGCGGCGGCTCCAACCTGCTGATCGGCGACTTGATCGAGCTGCAGTTCCTCGGCAACTCCTATAACCTGAACCTCGGCTCTGCCATGAGCCTGGTGCTGATGGTCATTGTCCTGCTCTGCATGAGCTTCACTTCGAGCTTCGACGAGTCCGAGATGGAAGGAGTGATGTGACATGGCGAAAAAACATTCCGCGCTGCTCATGCGCACCTACGTCATTCTGGTGTTTTGCTTCATGTACCTGCCCATCGCGGTCATGATTGCATTCAGCTTTAACGAGAGCAAATCCCGCTCCAACTTCACCGGCTTCACGCTGGGCTGGTACAAGAGCCTGTTCCACAACGAGATGATTTTGTCGGCCCTAGGGCTCAGCCTGGTGCTGGCACTGGTTTCCAGCGTCATCGCCACGGTGCTGGGCACGCTGGCGACCATCGGTATCAACTCGATGTCCCGCCGCAGCCAGCTCATCATCAACAACATCAGCTATGTGCCGGTCGTCAACCCGGAGATCATCACCGGCGTTTCGCTGATGCTGCTCTTCGTCATGGCGCAGAGCTTCGGTATCGGCGGCGAGAGCGGCATCTTCGGCTGGCCCACGCTGCTGATTGCTCACATTACCTTTAACATCCCTTACGTTATCTTTAATGTAGGCCCCAAGCTGCGCCAGCTTGACCCGAGTTTGTACAACGCCGCGCTGGACCTTGGCTGCACGCCGCGCCAGGCATTCTCCAAGGTCATCATGCCGCAGCTGTCCCCGGCAATTCTGTCGGCGTTCCTCATCTGCCTGACCTACTCCATCGACGATTTCATGATTTCCTACTTCAACTCCGGCACGATGCAGACGCTGCCCATCGCCATCTACTCGATGACCCGCAAAAAGGTCAGCCCCGAGATTAACGCCCTGTCAGCGGTCATGTTCTGCGTCATTCTGGCAATCATCCTGATTTCCAACGCCGCGGATTCCCGCGTCTACCGCCGCAACCAGAACGCCATCCGTAAGGCTATGCAGGACGAAGGGGGGCGCTGAAGATGAACTGGAAAAAACTTTCCGCCGCCGCAATGGCAGCCCTGACTGTCACGATAATAAGTGCTGCCCCAGTGCTGGCCGCCGATGACATCGAAGTCAACGAGGATATTTCCGTCTCCGGCGACTACGATTGGAAGCGCTTTGCCAACGACCATATCACGCTGAATGTCTACAACAATGGCCTGTACATCTCCGACGGCTCTGACGACAGCGTAAATGTGCTGTCCGCCTTTGAGGATTTGACCGGCATCAAGGTCAACTACACGACCTACGACTCCAACGAGAGCCTCTATGCCAAGCTGAAATCCGGCGGTGTGTCGTATGACGTCATCTTCCCGTCGGACTACATGGTCGGTAAGATGGCAAACGAGGGCATGCTGTCCGAGCTGAACATGGACAACATCCCGAACTTTGCCGGCATCGGCGAGACCTACCTTGACCGCAGCTTTGACCCCGGCAACAAGTACAGTGTGCCCTACATGTGGGGCACAACGGGCATCATCTACAACACGACGATGGTCGAGGAGCCGCCGACGAAATGGGCGGACATGTGGGACGTCGAGTACACGAACAATGTCCTGATGTTCAACAACTCCCGCGACGCCTACGCCATCGCCGCCAAAACGATTGGCCTGTCGATGAACCCGCAGTCGGTGGACGAGATCACCGCCATCACCGACGCGCTGAAAAAGCAGAAGAACATCGTGCAGGCCTACGTCATGGACGAGGTCTTCGACAAGATGGAGGGCGGCGAGGCCGCCATGGCGCCCTATTACGCGGGCGACGCCATCACGATGATCGACGAGAACCCCGATCTGGCCTTCGTCCACCCGGAGGAGGGCGTCAACTTCTTCATCGACAATATGTGCATTCCGGCCAACGCCAAGCATCAGGAGGCCGCCGAAATGTTCATCAACTACCTGTGCGAGCCGGATGTCGGCCTTGCCAACGCAGATTTCATCGGCTATTCCACCCCCATCACCGCCGTGTGGGAAATGCTGGACGATGATCTGAAGTACAGCGAGATCGCGTACCCGGATGCGGAGGTACTCGATAAGGCAGAGGTCTTTGAGACGCTGCCCGACGACATCAACGCCGCCATGGATGCCCAGTGGAGCGAGATGAAGAGCTTTGAGGAGGGCGGCAGCGGCTGGATGGTCGTTGTGCTGCTGATGCTCGCGCTCCTCATTTCCGCATTCAACATCTGGCGCAAGCTCCGCAAGAAATCGCGCGACAATTACTGACCCTCTGCAGTGCATCGCTTCATGATGCACTGCATTTTTATTTTCACTGCGCTGGCACGCCGCTTTGCATTTTTGCTCTGACTGTGCTATACTCCATTTGAGCATTTGTAATTTTTGATTTGATTGGTAAGGAGGGCGCATCTATGCCCGAAAAGCAAACCACCTATACAGAGAAATTCACCGTCTACCGCACGGACGGCGACCACCTCGGCAATGTCAAGCTGGGAGCACTGCTGCGCTATGCCCAGCAGGTCGCTACCGCCCACGCCGAGGCTGTGGGGCTGGACGATGCCCTGTACCGCAAGACCCACACCGCCTATGTGCTGGCCAAACTGGCCCTGCACATTGAGCGCCTGCCCCGCGTTGATGAGGAGCTGACCCTGCTCACCCAGCCGGAAAACTGCAAGCGGGCTGTCAACAAGCGCATCACCCATTTTTATGATGCCTCCGGCGCGGAGGCTGCCGTCATGGACAGCCGCTGGGTGCTCATTGATACAGAAAAGCGCATCATCCTGCGCAAGCACCCCGAACAGTTCAATGACCAGTGGGCCGCCGATGTCCCGTTTGAGCTGCCGATCAAGCTGCCCCGCATCGCCCCTGAGGACTGCGAGGTGCTGGGGGAGCAGCAGGCTGTCTACTCCCGCTGCGATATGAACGGGCATCTGAACAACACTCGATATGCCGACATCGTCTGCGATGCCGTACCATGGGAGGTGTGGGATACCGCGCAAATCCGCGATTTTACAATCAGCTACCACCGTGAGGTCCCCCGCGGGGAGTGCTTCACCCTGCGCCGTGCCAGACCGGCAGAGGACACCTTCTATTTTGAAGGCGAACGGGAAGGCAAATCTGCCTTTGAGGCACAGCTGATTTTCAAACACTTATAATTTCTACACAAACCCCTGTTACACTGTTTACATCGACAATGTAAAGGAGTTATTATTATGACAAAGCAAAAATTCGGCCTGACCGGCACGGCGCTCAAAACCATTGCGCTGGTGCTCATGGTGATGGATCACATTCACTACTTTTTTGAATTTACGGGCGTTGTACCGGAATGGTTCAGTATGCTGGCGCGGCTGTCCGCGCCGCTGTTTCTGTTCTGCACTGTTGAGGGCTTCGCCCATACCCATGACCGCAGGCGCTACTTCCTGCGTATCTGGGCCATCGGTACTGCGATGGGCACGGTGGAATTTTTCATGATCTATGCAGGGGCCTTCCGCCGCGGGGACGGCTTCTACCCGATGAACGCCATTTTTCAGGATCTGATGCTGCTCTGCATCATCTGGCAGGGCATCGACTGGCTGCGCCAGCGCCGGTTTGTACGGGGCGCACTGGCTGCTGCCATGCCGATTCTCTGGCCGTTTTGCATCGTAGCGCTGCTGATGCTTTTTCCCAAAATTCAGGACGCACCGATCGGCTCTGCCGTGTTGGCGTGGGTCATCACCGCGCCGCTGCCTTTGTGGACATCCATCACCGATGGCGGCTGGTCTTTTCTGGCCGGGGGCCTCGTGCTGTATGCACTGTACAATCATAAGCGTCTGCGGCTGTCCGTCTGGGCAGCCATGACCTTCCTGTGTGATTTTGTGCTGGTCTATCTGCAGGTTCACAGCTTGCCGGATTTCGCCTTTTCCCAGATGTTCACAGTCTACTATGAGTGGCTCGGCGTCTTTGCCGTTATCGGCATGGCGCTGTACAACGGCCAGCGCGGCAGCGGCCACAAGCAGCTGTTCTACTGGTTCTACCCGGCACATGTCTACCTGCTTTACGGTGCATCCTGTCTTGTTTACAGCTTACTGCAATAAAAGGGGCTATTATGGCAAACATTCTGGCGGTCGATGATGACCGTGACCTTTGTACGCTGCTAAAAACAGCGCTTGAGCGTGACGGCCACACCGTAGAAACGCGCACCTCCGGCACACAGCTGACCGATACGCTCTGCCGCTGGGCAGACTGCATCCTGCTGGATGTGATGATGCCCGGTGAGGACGGCTTTGCCGTCTGCCGCCGCATTCGCGCCGAGACGGACGCGCCGATCTTATTTTTGACCGCGCGTACCGATGAGCCGTCGGTGCTGACAGGCCTTGGCCTTGGCGCGGACGATTACCTGACCAAGCCGTTCCGCATAGCGGAGCTGCGTGCGCGGGTCGCAGCACACCTGCGGCGGCAGAACCGCACACCGTCCCATAAGATCACCCGCGGCGGGGTGGCGCTGGATCTTTCCGCCAAGGAAGCCAGCGTTGGCGGCACGCCTTTGCACCTGACAAAATCCGAGTACGCTATCTGTGAGCTGCTGGCCCTGCATGCAGGGCAGACCTTTTCCAAAGAACAAATTTATGAAGCGGTGTTCGGTTACGACGGTACCGCCGATGACACGGCCATCACCCAGCACATCAAGAACATCCGCGCCAAGCTGCGCGCGGCCGGGGCAGGGGAGGTGCTGCAAACGATATGGGGAGTAGGCTACCAATGGCAAAACGAAAACTGACATCCCTGCGCAGTGTTCTGCTGCGGTATCTCCTTTTGTGCGGCGGCGGGTGCGCGTTGATTCTGGTACTCTGGTGGGTCATTTTTATGCAGCTGATAAACATCGGTTTTCTGCTGCCTGCCGTGGCGTCCGCCCAGGCCTGCGCCGATGCCCGGGAAACTGTGGCCTCGATGACGGCTGACACATTCGATTCCCTGCAGATCAGCGACCTATGCCGCTGGGCCGTGGTGCAGAACGACACGGTCTTGCAAACGAACATGACCAACCGGCAGCTGAAAATTGCTCTCAACTCCTACCATGGCGGCAGCGGCAATCTGGTGCTGATGCAGTACCAGTACGATGTCAAAATGGCGGACGGAAGCTTTTGCCTTTTACAGTACGACTATGCCTTGCCCTACGCTGACCCGGCCCTGCGGGACACGCTGCCGGATTTCCAGACCTGCTATTTTGTTCTGCTGGCGGCGCTCATCCTCGTTTGGCTGGGCTGGCAGACCCACTGCACCGTGCGGGTCTTTGCCGCAGAGACTGCCCGGCTGAACGCGGCCGTAGATGCTATTGCCGCCCGGCAGCTGGAGCAAATTGACACGGATGGCGTGCGCATCCGGGAATTTGACGCCACCTTACAGGCCTTACAGACGATGGGCCGCGAACTGACGGACAGCCTGCAAAGCCAGTGGCGGATGGAGCAGCAGCGCACCGAGCAGATCGCCGCATTAGCCCATGACTTAAAAACACCGCTGACCGTCATACAAGGCAACGCCGACCTGCTGGCCGAGGATGCTCTGTCCGCCGACCAGCAGACACAGGTCGAAGCCATCCTGCGCGGCACAGAGCGCGCACGCCACTATTTGGCCGCTCTGCGCACAGCCGGCGCAGCACCTGCCGTACAAACATCGCTGGCCAGCCACGCCCTCACGGAACGGCTGGCGCAGACAGCCCGCGCTCTCTGCGCGCCTGCCGGAATCCAATTTATACTACAGGAGGAATGGCAGGGGACGATCCGTGCTGCAGAAAACGACCTGCTGCGCGCTGCGGAAAACCTTTTGGACAACGCCGCCGCCCACACTCCGCGCGGCGGAACCGTCACCCTGACCGTTGCAAAGGAAAACAACAGCTTTATTTTGCGCGTGACCGATACCGGTCCCGGCTTCACGCCAGAAGCGCTGGCAAAAGCAGGGGAAATGCTCTACACCGACGCCGCCCGCAGCGATGCCTCCCATCAGGGATTGGGACTGTATTTTGCGAAAAAAGTCGCACAGTTCCACGGCGGCACACTGGTTTTATCTAACCTTTCCGGCACGCATGGTGCCTGCGCCGAGCTGCGCCTGCCGATTGGCAGATAGTGCTTGACGGCGATTTTGCCTTGTGCTAAAATCAGGAAAAATCTGTATGCAAGCGAAAGGAATGTACCCGGCATGGATACTCAAAAATCCTGGCAACTGGATCAGCCGCAAGGCACGCCGCTTTATACGTTGGATGTGCACAACACCCAAACCATGCACGTTAAGCGGGTGCTTCTCATCAATCGCCTGCGCCTGTGGCAGCTTGCCGCAGCCGTCGCCTTGCTGCTTTTGTATGTCAATTTTCTTTCGGTTTGGGGCTTTGTGTTGGGGATTCTTTCGATTCCCTTTGTTTTTATCATGGCACGTGCAGTGGCGGTTTCTGCGTATAAAACCACCCAAAGCGCCCGCGGCAAGCTCGTCCACTACACGTTTTACGAGGATTGCTTCACAGTGCAAAGCTCCTACTCCCAAAGCACGATTTGGTATGACGACCTTTACCGGGTCATTGTGCGGAAACATTCCGTCTGCCTGATGGTCTCCAACCGTATCGGCTATGCCTTGTGTGAGAACGAATGTCCCGAAAGCGTGCTGGATTTTCTGCGTGAGCGCTGTGTCGAGAAGCGAAAGCCGAAGGCGAAAGAAATACTCTTTTCCGTTTTGTTTGCCCTTCTTTGTGTCCTGTTCCTCGGCTATGCCTGCATGGCCGTACTGGCCCGCTGCAGCACCTCTGCAGAAACTGTTCCCGCGCCCACGCCGCTCCCGACAGAATCGGCCATCGTCGAGGAAGAACCGACCCCGGCACCCACAGCCGCCCCTACCGCTGCCCCCGACACAGAAGAAACCATCTCTAAAGACCCTATCAGCACCGGCTATGACGTGATCTACGAAACCTATCTGAAGGAAACCTCCACCACCTACGAGTTCAAGCTGACCGCAAAAGGGGAGGACTACATCATCCTGAACGATACCGACGACGCCGTAGAATTTTTGCAGTACGACCGTGACTCCGCAAACGGCAGCTGCGCCCTGTATGTGTATGAGCGCTGCCCCAAGGACGCAAACGGCAGTTGGTCTCGGCAGGAGGCGCAGATTTTGAACATCTACGCCTACCACTACTGGGATGGTGCCACCGCCGCCAGCGGCAAAACCAGCTGGGGCGACGCACCCACCAAGGAGTACAGCGAATTAACAGGGGAGTGAGCCGGACGCAAATGTGAACAAATTGAAAAATGACAAAAGATTTACAATTTGCTATTGACATTCGATGACAAAACAGTTACAATTTAGTTGCAAGCTAAATGAACCCCAAGTCAAATAGCTTTAACCACATTTTTCATGTGTTCTTCTCCTCCTTTCTTTAAATCCCCGCCCATCCCTCAGGGCGGGGATTTATTTTTTTGTAACCGTCTGTCGCCCCAATTCGCTTTACAAGATTTTCTAATCGTGATAAAATAAAAGTCGTATGTCCTTATCAGTCTGCTGCGACCGCAGACTTCCTATTATATATGTACTGAGTAACAAGAGAGGGAATCACTGAAACATGGCACAATCTCGTTCCGGTAAAAAATCCACTTCCGGCTCCGGCAGCAAAAAACGTACAAGTTCCTCGTCGCGCTCGGGTTCTTCCCGCAGCAGCGCCGGGCGTTCTTCGTCGTCGCGTTCCGCATCATCTGCCCGCAGCCGTCAGGCATCCAGCCGCGCCCAGCGCCGCGCCGAGACCCCGAACCTTGCCCGCAGTGTGCTGTTGGTGGGGCTGGGGTTGCTCTGCGTTGCGCTGGTGCTTGTACCCGGACAAAATGTCTGGCGCACGCTGCGCAGCTGGTATTTCGGCATTTTCGGCGTCACGACCTACCTGGTCGGGCCGTTTTTGCTCTACCTTGCCTACCTGCTGGCCTCTGGCTACCGCGTGGCGCTGTTTGCAGGTAAGGTGTCGCTTATGGGCGTGCTCTGCGCCAGCGTACCGGTCATTTTCTCCAAACTGAACGTCGAAGGTCTCAGCGCGTGGGAAGTCATCAAGATGCTGTTCACCCGCGGCGGCACCTATTTCTGGGAGGGCGGCGTCCTCGGTGCGCCCATCGGCGCGGCGTTGCTGGCCTTGTTTGGCCGCCCGGCATCCAATATTTTAATGCTGCTCGTGTTCCTGCTGGGGCTGATGTTCTTCTTTGCCATCACCCCGGCTGACGTCGTGCTGTTTGTCAACAATCAGTACCAGGCCTTGCAGTCCAAGCGCGAGGAGCGTGCCTCCGCCGAGACCGCCTACGACACCCGCCTGTTCAACCAGAAGCCGGAGGAGGAGAGCGTCGAGAACCTGACCGGCGCACTGCCGGACGCGAACCGTCCGCATCACCCGGTCTACGACGTCATCGCCGACACCAGCCGCTTTCCCAAGCAGCAGCCCGCACCGGTCCAGCCTGCCCAGCAGACCTACACGGCAGGCCCGGTCACACCAGTGGTACCGCAGGCTCCCTTTGCGGCTCAGCCCGCCCAGCAGCGCCCGGATTTTGACGTGGATCTTGGCCCCGCTGCCAGCGACAGTGCCCGTTTGAAAGCCCAGACCCACGACCCTCTGGAGCCGGTCAACATCGGCCCGGGCGGCACCTTCGGCATGGACCCGCTCTCCAACAAGACAAGCACCACTTTCCATTACGCCCAGCAGGCACAGCCCGCCCCGGCCCCCGCGCCGCAGGAGGATTTTGAGTTGCAGTTACAGCCTGCCGAGGAACCCGCTGTGCCCGTCTACACGCCGCCCATCACGCCCGCGCCCACCCCGGCACCCGCGCAGGAGCCGATGGATGAGCTGGATGCGCTGATCAATCGCGCCGTGAGCGGCCACGCGCCTTATTATGCTCCCCAGGAGGTCAGCGCCGAGACAACGCTGGACCTGCCGCAGCCCACCGAGTTTGAAACTCCGCTGACGCCGGTGCCCCAGTTCGACACGCCGCTGATCCCGGTGGAGGACGAACCCGAGCCGGAGCCGGTGCAGCTGCCGCAGCTGGATATGACCGGCCGCGTGCAGGGTGACACAATGGTCATTTCCCCGGCTGATTTGGCCGCCCAGACTACCGCCCCACTGGGCGGTACGCCTGCTCCATCTGTTCCTGTTGCACCTGTCGCCCCGGCCCCTGCGCCCGCAGCTATCCCGACGCTGGGCGGCAGCTTTACCGATACCGGCAGTGCGGTCAGTGCCGCCTGGCAGTCCGGCCGCTCTGTCTCGGAGATGCTGGATGAGCTGGCCGCTGAGCCTGCCGCGCAGCCTGCGCCCACCATGACCCGCCCGGTTACCGAGACGACGCAGGACAGCTTCACCGTGCCGCAGCAGGGTGAGGCCGCCCGCGTGCGGGTTTCCACCGCCGTAGGCAACTCGGCCAGTGCGCCCATCCATACACCGCCATCCGCCGCTAAGGCAGACCCCAACGCCATGCGGCTGCCCACATCGGAGGAGCAGCCCCCCGAGCCGTACTGCTATCCGTCGGTCAACCTCTTTAACCCCACACGCCCCGACGATGAAGCCGGTGCCGCCCGCGAAATGAAGAAGAACGCCGACATCCTCGTCAACACGCTGGACAGCTTCGGCGTCAAGACCACGATGCTGGATATCTGCCGCGGTCCCTCTGTCACCCGGTACGAACTGCAGCCTCAGGCTGGTATCAAGGTCAGCCGCATCACAAGCCTGGCCGATGATATCGCCCTGAACCTGGCCACTGCGGGTGTCCGTATCGAGGCTCCCATCCCCGGCAAGCCCGCCGTCGGCATCGAAGTTCCCAATAAGATTCGTTCTACCGTCAATATTCGTTCTGTCTTTGAGTCGCAGAACTACGTCAACATGCGCAGCCCGCTGACGATGGCCCTGGGCAAGGATATCGCCGGTACGGCCCAGGTCGCCGACCTTTGCAAGATGCCCCACCTGCTGATTGCAGGTTCCACCGGCAGCGGTAAATCCGTCTGCGTCAACTCTATCATTATCAGCTTCCTGTTCCGTTCCGGGCCGGAGGATGTCAAGCTCATTCTCATTGACCCCAAGGTCGTTGAATTGGCCGAGTATAACGGCATCCCGCATCTGCTGATGCCTGTCGTCACCGAGCCGCGCAAGGCCGCCGGTGCGCTGGGTGCCAGCGTCGCCGAGATGGAGCGCCGCTACAAGCTCTTTGCCGAAAATAATGTCCGCGAGATCAAAGCCTACAACAAACTGGCCGCCCAGACCGGCATGGAACACCTGCCTTATATCGCCATCGTCATTGACGAGTTGGCCGATTTGATGATGGTTGCCGGCAAAGAGGTCGAGGACTACATCTGCCGTATCGCGCAGAAAGCCCGTGCCGCCGGTATCCACTTGATCGTTGCCACCCAGCGCCCCAGCGTTGACGTCATCACCGGCCTGATCAAGGCCAATATCCCCAGTCGTATCGCTTTTGCTGTTTCCAGCCAGATCGACAGTCGAACCATTCTGGACAGCGGCGGTGCCGAAAAGCTGCTGGGCAACGGCGATATGCTCTTCCTGCCGGTCGGTGCCTCCAAACCCGTCCGCGTGCAGGGTACCTTCGTGACTGATGAAGAGATTGGCGCGGTGCTGAGCTTTATCAAGTCCACTTCCTCCGCCCAGTACGACGAAGAAATGATTGCCGAAATGGAGCGCCGCGCTGTTGCCGAGAAGGGCAGCAAGAAGGGCAGCGACGATGACGGCGACGCAGGCGGCGCACTGGATGCCATGTTTGAGCAGGCCGTCGAATGCGTCATCGATGCCGGGCAGGCCAGCACCAGCCTGTTGCAGCGCCGCTGTAAGCTGGGCTACGCCCGTGCGGCCCGCATCATGGACCAGATGGAACAGGAAAAGATCATCGGCCCCTATGAGGGTGCCAAGCCCCGCGCCGTGCTGGTGACCAAGGCCGAGTGGGAGGAGCGCAAGCTGGGCGGCCAGTATGACGAGTAACCGCTTCAAAAAGGCTGCCAGCATTGCGGTAGCTGCTTTGCTGCTTGTACTGCTCTGCGCCGCGCTCGTCATCCAGTTTGCGGGCGGCAAAGGCCCTGTTCCCACTTGGCAGCAGCTGCGCGCTTTCTTCGGTGTGCCGCTGCAAACCGAGGAAAGTGCCCCGCAAATCGCCGACGGCAGCACTGTTGTCTATGTGCTGGACGTGGGGCAGGGCGACGCCGTGCTGCTCTGCCAGGATGGCCGCTGGTGCCTGATTGACACCGGCCCCGCCGAAGCCGAGGACGCACTGCTGTACGATTTGGATACACTGGAGGTCGAAACACTCGACTACCTTGTGCTGACCCATCCCCACGCTGACCACACCGGCAATGCCCGGGCGGTGCTGCAAAATTATCCGGTTCAGACCCTGCTGCTGCCAGACTGGCAGCCCGGCCCCGAAGACACCGCCGACTGGCCGCGCAATTTAGCGCAAGCGGCCGCCGACAGCGGGGCGGAAATCCTCACCACCGAAGCAGGGGACAGCTACTCTTTAGGCGGCGGCACGCTGCAGATTTTACAGGGCGGCAGTGCTGAGGCTGCGGACGACAGCGTCAACAATGCCTCGCTCTGCACGCTGTTCACAGCAGGTGATTTCCGCTTTTTAGACACCGGTGACGCCGAGGAAGCCGCCGAGCAGCAGCTCTTGGACACCTACGGCACCTCCTTGCACACGACCCTTTTCAAGGCCGGGCACCATGGTTCTTACACCTCCAACAGCCTTGCGTTTTTGCAGGCTGCGGCCCCGCAGGCCGTGGCCGTCAGCTGTGGGCTGAACAATGATTACGGCCACCCGCACCGCGCGGCGCTGCAAAATTTTGCTGCCGTCGGCGCAGAGGTGTACCGGACTGACTTACAGGGCAGCCTGACCTTTATCTGGCAAAATGATACCCTGACTGTGGAAACCACCGCGGACTCCGCCGAACTTGCGGCGTAACAATAAGGAGAAATAAATGACGATCACCGAACAGTTCAAAACTAAGCGCTGCGTTTTCTCGATTGAATGCTTTCCCCCGAAGCAGACCACCCAGATGGACAAGCTCAAGGACACGCTGCAAAAGATGCAGGCGCTGACTCCTGGCTTCATCAGCGTGACTTTCGGCGCGGGCGGCTCTGCGGGCGGCGTTTCCACCGCCGAGGTCGCGGACTACATCCAGAACGAGCTGCACATTCCCACACTGGCACACCTCATCTGCATGGGCAACGACGAAACCTGCGCTGCCGAAATCCTTGACCAACTGGAGGCCGTCGGCGTCCGCGATGTGCTGGCCCTGCGCGGTGACCGCAGCCCGGCCCGCCCCGAAAGCCCCGACTTCAAGCACGCCAGTGACCTGACCTCCTTTATTAAATGGAAGAAGCCGAATTTCTCCGTCCACGGTGCCTGCTACCCAGAGGGCCACCCCGAGGCCGACACCCTGCTGCACGATGTGGAGAACCTGCGCATCAAGCAGGCAGCGGGTGCCGAGCATCTGCTGACCCAGCTGTTCTTCGATAATATGCACTTCTATCGCTTCCTAAACCTGGCCCGACGCGCCGGTATCACGCTGCCCGTCTCGGCCGGCGTCATGCCCATTGTCAAGCGCAGCCAGATCGAGCGCACCGTAGCGCTGTCCTCGGCCAGCCTGCCGTCGGACTTCACCCGCATGATTTCCCGCTATCAGGACGACCCGGCCAGCCTGTACGATGCCGGCATCGACTACGCCGTCAACCAGCTGCGCGACCTGATCGAAGGCGGCGCGGATGGCATCCACCTGTACGCCATGAATGACGCCGTCGTGGCCGCCAAGGTCTACGACGGCATCAGGGACTTGCTGTAATGGAACGCCGCAAGCCTGCCGCCATCCGCCGCGCCACGGCGCTGCGGTACATGGGGGCCTCCGGCTGGACGCCCGATGATGCTACCACCGCGTTGCTGGATAAAGCGGAAAAGCAAATCCTCGCCATCGCCGCGCCCCATGTTGTGTGGCGCGTCCTGCCGCTGGCCGTGCTGCCGTTTGATCACTGCGGCACCGACCTAGCCCGCCATTTGCAGGGCTGTGATAAAGCACTGCTGATGGCCGCGACCCTCGGGTCGGAGATTGATAAATTTCTGCGCCGTTTGGAACTGACCGACATTGCCTCGGCGACGGCTGCGGATGCACTGGCTTCGGTTCTGCTGGAACAGGTCTGCGACGAGTGGGAGGCTGAGCAGCGCCCGCTGTTCGAAGCGAAGGGCCTGTACCTGACCGGCCGCTATGCACCGGGCTACGGTGACTGCCCGCTGGATTTGAACGATGAGCTTTGCCTGGCAGTAGACAGCGTTCGCGGCTGCGGCCTGGCCGTGACGCCGCAGCATCTTTTGACCCCGCGCAAAAGTACCACCGCCATTTTAGGCATCGCCGATCATCCTGTGACCGGCACCCGCGCAGGCTGTGCGACCTGCCATTTAAAAGAGACCTGCTCGTTCCGCAAGCGCGGCACGACCTGTTTCAACCAAGAGGGATAGGGGAGAATCTTATGCAGATTCGCGAAGTTTTTGACCGCAAGCGGTTTGTTTTTCTGGACGGCGGCATGGGTACCCAGCTGCAGGCACGCGGTCTGCAGCCCGGGCAGAAACCCGAGCTGGCCGCGCTGGAAATGCCTGACGTACTGACGGCCATCCACACCGACTATGCCAACGCCGGGGCGGATATCCTGCTGGCAAACACCTTTGGTGCCAATGCAAAAAAACTGGCAGGCTGCGGCCATACGGTGGAGGATGTCGTCACGGCATCCATCGCCTGCGCCCGCAAGGCCG
>NZ_DBMDDV010000048.1:0-5211 GCF_057431175.1 Gemmiger sp.
CCGCTATTACAGAAAAGAGAGCTATTGAGTATGAAACTGATTGCATTAGGGGATAACGTAATAGACTATTACCACAATACACAGGAGTGCTTCCCCGGCGGCAATGCGGTAAACGTTGCAGTTCATGCTGCGCGGCTGGGGGCACAGGCCGAGTATCTCGGCTCCCTCGGCGATGACAAGATGGCACATATTGTGGAGAAAGCACTCCGGGAAAACGGTGTGGACATCAGCCATTGCCCCGTTTTGCAAGGGTGTACCACCAAGGTGTGCAGCTATGATGTGGTCAACGGGGAGCGCAGCTTTATCGAGGTCATCACCGGGGAAAGCTGGACCGGCCCGCTGCAGATCGGTGCGCAGGAGCTGGACGAGCTGAAAACCGCCGATCTGATCGTCAGCAGCTGCAATGCCAAAATGCCCGAACAGATGGCGGCTGTGCAGGCGCTGCCCGCTGTGTTTGCCTATGACTTCGGCGAAAAGGAAAAGTACCGTACCGATGCCTACTATGACGAGGTTTGCCATGGTATAGATCTGGCGATGCTTTCCTGCAAGCCGATGGACAAGGCTGCTTTTGCGGAATTGTGCGCGCCGCTGCACCGCCGCGGCGTGGTGCACGTTCTGGCTACGATGGGCGCAGCCGGACAAATGTTGTCCGTACAGGGAAAAATTGTGGAAAAGACTACCCAAATGGTAGAGGCAAGTGATACAATGGGGGCAGGAGATTCTTTCCTTGCTGCATTCCTCTGCTCGCTGTATACTGCGGGGTGGCAAAAAGCAAAGCCCATGCCGGAGCAGGCGCTTCTGGCAGCACTGGCTGCCGGGCAGCAGGTCTCGGCACGTAACTGTATGGCACAGGGCGGCTTTGGCTGTAAAGCGGAAATCTCCCGGGACAGCATTGAATAACAAAAAGGAGATTCCCTATTATGATCGAACTGAACGGAATACAGCTTGACAAAATCAGCGCAGTCCCTCTGTACGAGCAGCTGCGTAAGGCGTTGCTGGAGGCTATCACCAGCGGGAAACTGCCGGCAGGGACCAAATTGCCGACAGAGGAGGAGCTGTGCGCCCAGTTCGGCATTTCACGCCCCGTTGCGCGGCAGGCTTACAATATGCTGATCGAAGAAGGCTTTGTGGAACGCATGCGGGGCCGCGGTACTTTTGTGCGCAGCCCCGATACCCGTGGCCGCTTCCTGAACAAGCAGCTGAGCTTTGCCGCCGAGATGGGGGTTTTGAACCTGGAACACCGTACCGAGGTGCTGCGTGCAGAGTGGGTAAGCTATACCCCGGAACTGTTTGCACGGCTCAAGCTGGAACGCGGGGACCGCTGCTATCATCTTGTGCGTATGCGCTATGTCAGCGGAAAGCCCTTTGTTCTCGTGGAAAACTATGTGCCGGAATCTGTGTTTCCCGGTATTGATGCCTACGACTTCGCCCGGCGCTCGCTGTACGATGTCTTTGAAACCGTCTACCACGAGAGGATCATCAAATCGCGCCGTGTGCTGATGGCGCAGACCGCCAACGCCGAGTTTGCCAACCTGTTCGGCGTACACCGCGGTTCCCCCGTGCTGTATGTCGAAAACGTGGTCATGGACCAAAACGACCGCCCGATCGACCTCAGTAAAGAGTATCTGGACGGCGTTACCCAGAAATTTGAATTTGAAGTTGTCAACCAATAAGCCGGGTCTGTGCGCCCGGTCTTGCTAAAGGAGTATAGTTTGCTATGGTAGGTGTAGTTGTGACCGGGCATGGCGGCTTTGCCGCCGGTATGACTGCCAATGTAAAAATGCTGGCAGGCAGTGATGCGGAAGTAAAGGCCGTGGATTTTGCCGACGGCATGGATATGGAAGTGTTTGAAAAGCAGCTGGCTGAGGCAATCGACAGCTATGCAGACTGCGAGGCTGTTCTGGTGCTGGCAGACATTGCCGGCGGTACGCCGTACAACCGCGCAGCGGGGCTTTCTATGACCCGCCCCAAGGTGCGTGTGATCTCCGGGTTGAACAGCAGTATGCTGATGGATCTGTGCATGCGCAATATCACCGGTGACGAATGCTCCGATGTGGATGCACTGGCTGCCGACATTATGCAGACCGGGCACGAAAACATCGGCAAGTTTGTGCTGGAGGTTCCCGCCCAGCCGCAGGAGGACGAGGACGGTATCTGAAGGGAGAAACGCCATGAAGCCGATCAAGGCAGTCATCTTTGATATGGACGGCGTGCTGATCGACAGTGAACCGGTCTACCTGCACCATCAGTATGCATATCTGAAGCCGTCCTACCCGTGGATCACCGTGGAAAGCATGTACCCGTTGGTGGGCATTTCCGGGCAGGAATATATGCCTTTTATGGCAAAACTTTGCCGCCGCACCGACGATGCCGCGTTCCGGCAGGAAATGGACGCCATGAACGCCGGCTGCCGGGTGTATTACCCGGACATTCTGCGCAAGGAGGTTCGCCCGCTGCTGCATGAATTAAAGCAGATGGGGCTGCAGGTAGCTCTTGCAAGCAGCAGCAGCCGGGAATGTATTGAGCAGGTCCTGACACAATGCGAGATTCGGGAACTGTTTGACTGCATCGTCAGCGGTCACGAATTTACCCACAGCAAGCCGGATCCTGAAATTTACCGTTTCACCATGGACAAGCTGGGGCGCAAGCCGGAGGAATGTCTGATCGTGGAGGACTCCACCTACGGTGTGCAGGCAGGTACGGCGGCGGGCGGCGTTGTGGCTGCCCTGCGGGACGAAAGATTCCCGTTTGACCAGCGGGCGGCGCAGCTGCATATCGACAGCCTTGCCGAGCTGCCTGCGCTGGCGGCGTGCGGCGGAAAAAGGATACGCGCAGCCTTCTTTGATGTGGACGGCACTCTGATTACCGTGGGCGGGCATCGGATGCCGCCCAGTGTAGCCCCGGCACTGCAGGCTTTACAGCGCAGCGGTGTGCAGGTGTTTCTGTGTACCGGCCGCCATGCGCTGGAAATCGAAGAAGAAAATATGCTGCCCGGAATCACGGTTGACGGTGCTGTTTATATGAACGGTCAACTCTGCGAGCTGCAGGGGCAGATCGTGTGGGAAACGCCCATTCCTGCCGGGGACCTGTCGGCCTTGAAGCAGTTTTTACAAAAAAAGAACTGCAGCTGCATTTTTCTTGAAAAAGACAGGATGTACGCCAACTGTGTGGACACCCGCATGGAGGTCGAGCAGGCAAAAATCGGCACCGCCGTGCCTGCTGTGCGTGACATCTCCGATTTGGAAAACCGCCGCATCTATCAGGTCATCCCCTTCGTGAACGCGGAGGAGGAAGAAGAACTGCTGCGGCGGATGCCCCATTGCCGGACAAAGCGCTGGGGAGATGCCGTGGTGGATCTGATGAGCCGATCTGGCGGCAAGGAAAACGGTATCCGTGCCCTGTGTGCGGCAATCGGTATCACCACGGAGGAAACCATTGCCTTTGGAGATGCCGACAACGATTTGGAAATGCTGCAACTGGCCGGTATCGGTGTGGCGATGGGCAATGCCCTGCCGCAGGTGCGCGCCTGTGCCGATATGGTCACAGACACCGTGGAAAATGATGGCATCGCCCATGCACTTCAAAAATTAAAACTGATTGGATAAATCACAAAACGAGGAGCGCTTTCCCGCAAGAAAGGCTCCTCGTTTTCCAAAAGGGGGCAGTGTTCTATAATGAAAGAAAAAACGCAGACCCTTGTAACGGATCAGCTGTATAACTTAGTTGCAGGGGTTCTGTACGCCCTGAGCATCTGTTATTTTGCCAAGGGCGCAGACTTTGCACCCGGCGGACTGTCGGGTCTTGCCTTGCTGGGCAACTATCTGTGGGGGTTCCCCATCGGCATCACAACGCTGGTGCTGAATGTGCCTCTGATTTTGCTTGGCTTCCGCTTTGTGGGACGCGCCTTCCTGGGGAAAACGGTCATCAGTATGCTGTGGTGTACCTTTTTTCAGGATGTTGTCTTTGCAGACCAGCCCGGCTACGGCGGTGATCCGTTGCTGGCGGCCCTGTTTGCGGGTATCACATGGGGCGGCGCATTGGCGCTTTTGTATATGCGGGGCTCGTCCAGCGGCGGCACCGATTTTTTGACGATGTCGATCAAAGTGCTGCGCCCGCATCTGTCGGTCGGTGTTGTGACCGGCGCGATAGACCTTGTAGTAATCCTGTTAGGTTGGCCTGTGTTTGGCTCTGTCGATGCCGTTTTGTACGGCCTTGTCACAACGGCGGTCACCTCACTGGTCATCGACAAAATCATGTACGGCAGCAATGCAGGCAAAATGCTGACGATCATCACAACCAAGGGGCAGGAAATTGCGGACGAAATTTCCCGCCAATGTGAGCGCGGCTCAACGATGGTCAAAGCGGTGGGCACATACACCGGTACGGAACGGCAGATGCTGCTCTGCGTCTGTGCCAGACCGCAGGTGTACCGTATCCGGATGGCCGCCTACCGCATAGACCCCGGCTGTATGGTCATGGTGACGGAAACCAGCGAGGTCTACGGCGAGGGCTTCATTGACCCCGGCAAGACAGCATCGTTTTTGTAAAGACTGCTGCCGCACACGAAAAGAAAGGAAGGTTTTGTTATGAATCCTATTACGCCTGCCGAATTGGCAGCTTACTTTGACCATACCCAGCTGCGCGCCTATGCGCAGCGCAAAGATTTTGAAAAGCTCTGCGCAGAGGCACGCGAGTACGGCTTTGCCATGGTGGCCATCAACCCGGCTCCGGTTTCCCTGTGCAAGGACCTGCTGGCGGGAACATCGGTGCATGTAGGGGCAGCGGTTGGTTTCCCCCTGGGGCAGAGTACGCCCAAGGTCAAGAAATACGAAACCGTAGATGCGATCGCCAATGGCGCGGATGAGATCGATTATGTCATCAATATTACGCAGCTGAAAGAGAAAAACTACGATTTTATTGAGCATGAGATGGCCGGCATTGTAGAAGAATGTCGCGGTGCAGGGGTGATCTCGAAAGTGATTTTTGAGAACTGCTACCTGACCGAGGAGGAAAAGCGCGCACTGTGTTCCATCGCGCGGGAGGTCCGCCCGGATTTCATAAAGACGTCCACGGGCTTTGGCACCGGCGGCGCAACCTTTGAGGATGTGGTGCTGATGAAAAAATGCGTCGGCGATGAGGTAAAAATCAAGGCGGCCGGCGGCATCCGCACTTTGGATACCGCTTTGCGCATGATCGAGCTGGGCGTATCCC
>NZ_DBMDDV010000027.1:0-38859 GCF_057431175.1 Gemmiger sp.
GTAACAAAGCACTAATAAAAGATAGAATTGCTTTTTTGAAGGCTAAAATTGATGCCCTGTGCAAACAAATAAGCGAACTGAAGTAAGGCATTGCCCCTTGCAGAAATGGATGTTATTCTATCGGCCACCTTTAAAAGAAAAACAAGGAAATTGTTTGAGATGGCTTTGCAGTTTCTCTGTCTATGCGGTACTATATAAACACAAGGAGGCGTTTTCCCTATGCTGATGATGAAAATCGAAATGAACGCAGATAAGATTCTGGCGGAACAGCGCTACACCATGTCTGCTATCAACCGTACCATTGAGTCTGCATTTGCCCAGATGCAGCTGCGTAAAGTGGAAAATGCCTCCGGCGCTTTGCTTTATCGTGACAGCGGCAACGCCCGCGATTATGGGCACTTTGGCAAAGTGGTCAACACACTGAAAAAGCAGCCGTGGTTTATGGAGAATGTGTCTGTATGGCGCTTGTATGACAGCGAGGATTCCGATAATCAGAACGATTGCAGTGAGGAAGATTTGCTGCTGCATTATCACCGTAGGCAGCAAGTAGGTGGCTGATGTAGAGCGGCGCTATCTGAAAGCAATCAATTTCGATTTGGATATTGAACCCACCTTGCATGACCCAATTGAATGATACTATTTTGATACTAAAAAATCAGTAAAAACAGGACACGCCATGAATCTAGGGAAATAGTAATGAAAATAGCCACAAAATACTAAACATATATGTTTAGTAAAAGCCAAAACTTACCGAGTTTGAATGATTCCTCTACCCGCCGGGTGCCCGCCCGGCGGGAATTTTTGTTGCGCGGCTGGGGCGGATGATGTACAATAAAATAAAAGCGGAAAGAAGGCACGACCATGAAAGAAATCTCCATCACATCCTTTGACAATCTCCAGATCGGCCAGGCAGAGAACGCAGCAGCGGGGACCGGGTGCACGGTGTTCCTGCTGGGCAAAGACGGTGCCCCGGCGGGACTGGATGTTCGCGGCGGCGGGCCTGCTTCGCGGGAGAGCGAGCTGCTCAAACCGCCGGCGGCGGCGCAGGTCATCCACGCCATTGTGCTGGCGGGGGGCAGCGCGTTCGGACTGGACGCCGCGGGCGGCGTAATGCGCTATCTGGAAGAACGCAATATCGGTTATGACGTAGGTGTGACGAAAGTGCCACTTGTCTGTCAGGCAGACCTCTTCGATTTGACCGTGGCGGATGCCCGCACCCGGCCCGATGTCGCCATGGCGTACCAAGCCTGTGCCAATGCCGAGAACGGCGGCAACTATTGCGACGGCAACTACGGTGCAGGCACCGGCGCGACTGTGGGCAAGCTGCTGGGCATGGATCACTGCATGAAATCCGGCATCGGCAGTTATGCCGTGCAGGTCGGCCCGCTGAAAGTCGGTGCGGTTGTGGCCGTGAACGCGGCAGGCGACATTTATGACTACGAAAACGGCTGCAAGGTCGCAGGTTTGCGGGCAGACGATGGCAAGACTTTCCTAGACTCCGAACAGTTGATGCTGGAAAAAATCGACGTACAGGAGAATAAATTCGTCGGCAATACAACGATTGGCGTGGTATTTACCAACGCCAGATTTGACAAAACACGGCTGTGCAAGATTGCAGGCATGGCGCACGACGGTTACGCCCGCACCATCCGCCCGGTGCATACCTCGGCAGATGGGGACAGCATCTACGCAGTCTCGCTGGGGGATGTGGCAGCTGACCAGGATGCAGTGGGTGCGCTGGCGGCCCGGGTGATGGCTAAAGCAATTCTGCGCGGCGTGCAGGCGGCTGAGGGAGCCTACGGATTCCCGGCAGCGCGGGATCTATAAGATAAATTACCGACGTAAGGCGGGGCGTCTGGGACGTAGCCTCTACAACAGGGCGATGCCAACGGTGGCCAGGAGACTGGCCACCGTACATGGTAGATATACACGGAATAGAGAAAACCCGCTCTCCCGCAGCCATTGCACACCGCCCGATTTCGCGGTATAATAAATCCAACACGAGGATCGACAGGGGAGAACCATCACTTTTATGGCAAAGCTGGATGAACAAATCAAGACCATGGCGGGCTACTTCACGGCGGATTGCGAGGCTGACGGTAGACTTTCGCTTGTGCTGGAAGTGGAGCACTTCATCACCTGTTCAGATGGCCGCGCGGCGGACTTTGCTGCCGTGCAGGCAGCCATGCAGGATATGCAGCAGCAGGCCGACGCGCCAATCATCGTAGACGGCACCTACATGGGGTACAGCGGCCTGGCCGCGTCGGTCACGGTGGGGCCTGCGTGCCAGCTCTGCCTGACGCTGGCCCCGCAGCGGGACGTGCAGGACATGATGGACCTGTACAACCGCCTGTATCTGCAAATGGGGCTGGCGCTGGCGGCGCATGGCCTGCGTGCCTGGGCGCTGGGCTGCCACCCCACCACCCGCGCCGAGGCCCTGCCCCTGGTGCCGCGCACCCGGGATGAAGCCATGGACCGGTATTTCAAAAATACAGGCTCCTGTGGAACGCAGGTGATGCGCGGTACAGCGGCGACACTGCTCTCGATTGACTATTTTGATGAGATGGATTTTGTGCGCAAAATGCGTGTGGCCAGCCTGCTTACACCATTCTTTGCGCTGCTCTGCGACAATGCGCCCATCTACCAGGGCAGCCGCAATTCCATGTGCAGTGTGCGCACGCGTATCTGGCAGGATGTGGACCACGACCGCTGCGGCGTTGTGCCGCACCTGATGGACCCGGACTTCGGCTTTGCCCGCTATGCGGAGAATGTGCTGACCAAGCCGCAAATTACCGCTTGGCGCACCGGCAGGGTAAAGGCTGTGGGCAGTAAGACAGCCCCGGAGCTGTACGCCGCCCACCTCAGCCAGAGGGAAGCCGCACAAATCCTGTCCAATTTCTTTTACGATGTGCGGCTCAAATCCCGCATTGAACTCCGCGCCGCCGACAGTATGCCGCCGCGCTATATTGCGGCCTACGCCCAACTGGTCAAATCGGTGTTCGGCAGCCCGGCCGCGCTGCAAAACGTGCTGCGGCACTACGCGGGCATCACGACGTTGGATATCACCACGGCCAAGCTGGCGGTCTGCAAGGACGGCTTCAACGCGCTGGCTTACGGTAAGCCCATCAGCAGTGAGCTGACTTGGCTGCTGATGCAGGCCCGCAGCCGCACACCCTCCCAGGAGGAACGCGCCCTGCTGGATCCCTTCATGGCACTGGTCATGAAACGGAAAACCATCCGTGAAACGGAAAATTATAACGAATAATCGACGATGCTGCGGGTATACTAGCCCCTGAAAGGGGGCTGTGCCGTGCGGGAAACATCGTATCATGCGGTCATCGGGGAGATGACCGTGCGAGCACTGTGGGAGATGCAGAACGTCATGGACTGCATCCCCGACGAACTGTGGGATCACTGTTACGGCGGCGCACCGCTGTGGCAGCATTTGTACCACACGCTGCACCACCTGGATCAGTGGTTCATCAACCCGCGTGACAACGATTTTGTAGAACCGCCGGTCCACACGCCGCACTTGCAGGAGTTGGACATCTACCCGGCCACGCACTTGTCGCGCCGGGACATGGACGGCTATTTTTACACGATAAAGGCAAAACTGTCGATTTATCTGACTTCGCTGCATGACGAAGATTTATTGCAGCGGCCCGAGAACTGCGAGTGGACACGGTTTACGTTGATTTTATCGCAGTATCGTCACTTATATATGCACATGGGAATGCTGATGGGCTTTGTCGAGGCCGAGACCGGCCTCTGCCCGCGCATTTTGAAGGTGGGTGAGGAACTCCCGACGCCGCCCTACGACCCATACGAATGAGAGGTTTTTATGAAGTGTTTCTCTGCCGCTGCGACGGTGGTGCTGGCGGCTATGCTGTGCGGCTGCCAGCAAAAAGCAGATATGACCCCGGTGTGGCAGACTGACCTGCCCACCACCGGCGTACATATGGAACTGAGCAACACCGATGACATCAGCTTTGACCCTGCCTACTACGCGCAGACGCGGGAGGATGCCTTTTACAACAACCTGCACGAGATATCCGCTGTCATGGCGGAGGGCGCACCGGTCGTCACCTTCTACGGCGTGACGGCGGACGAGGTGAAGCTGATTTATCTTGAAAACATCGGCGACTACCTCTATGTGGACTACGACCGCGTGGCACCGCAGGAAAAGCTGGATTACGTGCGCATCGACGGCGACGGCTATGTCTCCTACAAGCTGGACACCGCGTACAATTTTGAGTTTACGGTCACGACGGATAAGGGTGAGGATCAATATCTGGTCGTGAGCCGGAGAAACGATATTCAATAAAAAATGCCTGCCGCAGGGGAAGTGAACGATGTCACTTGCGGCAGGTATTTTATACATTAAGATTTTGGCATATCCAGCGTCGTGGTGGGGAAAGCAAACTCGCAGTCGTCTGCGCGGACTTTATCAAGAATCAGCAGGTTCAGGCGGTTCTTGACCTGCAAATAATCGCGCAGAGAAGTTTTAGTTATGTACACGCGGCACAGCAGGTCGATACTGTAATCATTGAATTTATCAAGCGTGACACTTACGCCGTTTTCCTTCACATCAGGCTGGGCAAGCAGCAGACCTGTCAAGTCTGTTGTCAGACGTTCCAGCTTTTCGCGGGGGGTATCATAGGTAAGGCCGATGGTAAAACTCCACAGGCGGCTTGTGCGGCAATCACAGTTTTGAATATACTCGGCGGCAACCTTCGAGTTTTCTATCGTAATAACAACATTATCCGGGGTACGTATCCGTGTGGAGCGGAAGGAGATATCCTCGACGGTTCCTTCATAGTCTCCGAAAACCACATAATCCCCAATACCAAAAGGATGCTCCAGCACAAGCGTGATGCCGGCAATCAGGTTGGACAGTGTGGACTGCGCAGCCAGTGAAACAGCGAGGCCGGCAACCCCGGCACCGGTCAGCAGACCGCTGACCGGCACACCCAGGCGGTCCAGCGCCGCAATGCCGGTGAACACCACGACCAGCGCGTGAAAGATATTCTCAAAAAAGTGGCCCATTGTTTGGTGGGTCTGCAAGTCAAGACGATTCTCCGCACTGTGCAGCAGCAAACGGGAAACCGGCGCAGCGCGCCAGCTGCCAAGCCCAAGAAAAAAGATGACCAACAGATCGGAGCCGACATCCAATACATTCTGGAATTTGGCATCTGTGACAAATACAAATGGCAGCATGGAAATAGCCAGCAAGAAAAGAAAAACACGCAGTATCATAGCAAGCGGAAAAACGTAACTTTCCAGCAAAATGTGCAGCCACGATGCCATGTGGGACTTGGTACGCCTTAGAAAGCCATCGGCAATGCGGCAGAAGAGCATCGGCAGCACAACGGCCAGAAGCGCCAGCACCAGAGAAGGAACCAGCGTGCCCAAATCAAACGAAAAATCAAACATAGGATACCTCGCGCATAAGTTTCTGCGCTGATTATACCACACCCTCTTGCATTTTGCAAAAACTGTGCTATACTATTGCACAGAAAGTCTGTTTCAGGGCGGGGTGTGATTCCCCACCGGCGGTAAACGGCGCAAGCCGTAAGCCCGCGACCGGCTGTTTTGGCAGCCGCTGACCCGGTGCGATTCCGGGGCCGACGGTATAGTCCGGATGAAAGAAACGGAAAGCTGACTGCTTTGCTTTTCTGCGCCCTGCTGTATATTTGTACGGCAGGGCGTTTTCTTTTGCAAAGGGCAGGGCAGAGCCTCCCGGGTTCGTGAGCTGACTTTCACACTATTTTCGGGAGGTAAATCTCATGCAAAACTCTACAACCAATGTCCGCAAACTTACCGGTACCGCCATGCTGGGTGCTGTCGCCGCCGTATTGATGTACCTGGAATTTCCCATTCCCATCATGCCGTCCTTCGTCAAGCTGGATGTATCCGAACTGCCCGCCCTGTTGGCGGCCTATGCCTACGGCCCGCTGTCCGGCATCGCGGTCTGCCTGATCAAGAACCTGATCAAGCTGCCCAGCACCAGCACGGCCGCTGTCGGTGAGCTGTTCAACTTCGTCATGGGTGCGCTGTTCGTCGGCGTGGCGGGCTTTGTCTACAAGCGCAGCAAGACCCGCCGAAGTGCCCTCATCGGCGCAGGGATGGGCGCACTGGCTATGGCCGTCGTCAGCGTACCGTACAACTATTTCATCGTTTACCCGGCCTATGTGGTTATGTACCACCTGCCGCTGGAGGCCATCATCGGGATGTACCAGGCTATCAATCCCAGCGTGGATGGCCTGCTGGCCTGCCTGCTGACCTTCAATCTGCCGTTCACCCTTTTTAAGGGCCTGCTGGATGCGGTGCTCTGCTTCCTTATTTATAAGCCCCTGTCGCCGATTTTGCATGGCAGAAAGTAAAAACCACACACGCCACGCAATCTGCCCCACTTTTGTGCAAACCTGCCGAACTGCACAACCAATTATCGTTGACTTTGCCTAAAGTCTATGGTACACTAACTACACAACAACAGAATAGCAACTTATCAAGAGCGGCTGAGGGAACAGGCCCGATGAAGCCCGACAACCTGCGTGCAAACGCAAGGTGCCAAGTCCTGCGGGAAACCGAAAGATAAGCGTTTACGCGCACAGTCTTTCCGGCTGTGCGCTTTTTTGTTTCCAGGGTTGCGTTTCTGCCGAATATTTTATAGGAGGCTTTTTCCCATGTCCAAAGTTCTTTTCACGTCCGAATCTGTCACCGAGGGGCATCCCGACAAAATCTGCGACCAGATTTCCGATGCCATCCTCGATGCCATCCTGGCCCAGGATCCCGGTGCGCGTGTAGCGTGCGAGACGACCTGCTCCACCGGCCTTGTCCACATCATGGGCGAGATCACCACGAGCTGCTACGTTGACATCCCCGGCACCGCCCGCGAGGTCATCCGCTCCATCGGCTACGACCGTGCCAAGTACGGCTTCGACTGCGATACCTGCGGCGTTATCACCAACATCGACGGCCAGAGCCCGGACATTGCCCTTGGCACCAACGATGAGGTTGCCGGTGCGGGCGACCAGGGCATGATGTTCGGCTACGCCTGCAACGAGACGCCCGAACTGATGCCGCTGCCCATCAGCCTGGCCCACAAGCTGGCCAAGCGCCTGACAGAGGTCCGCAAGAACGGCACCCTGGATTATCTGCGCCCGGACGGCAAGAGCCAGGTCACGGTCGAGTATAACGACGGCAAGCCGGTCCGCATCGACGCCGTGGTCATTTCCAGTCAGCACAGCCCCGACGTCAGCCAGGAGCAGCTGCATGAGGACATCCGCCGCGAGGTCATCGAGAAGGTCATCCCCGCCGAGCTGCTGGACGAGAACACCAAGTATTACATCAACCCCACCGGCCGCTTTGTTGTGGGCGGCCCGCAGGGCGACTCCGGCCTGACCGGCCGCAAGATTATCGTTGACACCTACGGCGGCTATGCTCGCCACGGCGGCGGTGCTTTCAGCGGCAAGGATCCCAGCAAGGTCGACCGTTCCGCCGCTTACGCTGCCCGCTGGGTCGCCAAGAATGTGGTTGCCGCAGGTCTGGCTACCAAGTGTGAGGTCGAGCTGGCCTATGCCATCGGCGTTGCCAAGCCGGTTTCCATCATGGTCGATACCTTCGGCACCGGCACGGTGGCTGATGAGAAGATTGAGCAGGCTGTCGAGAAGGTCTTTGACCTGACCCCCGCTGCCATCATCCGCGACCTTGACCTGCGCAAGCCCATCTACCGGCAGCTGGCTGCCTACGGTCACATGGGCCGTGAGGACTTGGGCGTGAAGTGGGAGAGCACCGACCGCGCCGACGCCTTGAAGGCTGCTGTCGCTGAATAAAAAATATTTTTGTCCCTGCGCCATAACGGTGCAGGGACATTTTTTGTGTTTTGGGGATTTGCCAAACGCCCCCATATGGGGTATAATATCTTTATCTGTGAAAGTGCGGCGATTTTGGCGGAAAGGGGGCAGACCATGGCTGAAAAACAGAACCAGCAGCTGATGAAGCTGGAAGGCGTCGTCGAGCACGTCATCTATGAAAACGCCGAGTCCGGCTATGCCGTGTTCGAGGTCGATGCAGGCGGCACCGACGTCGTTGTTGCGGGCAACGTGGGCGGCGTGGATAACGGTATGTCCGTGACCGTCTACGGCCATATGGTCAATCACCCCAGCTATGGCGAACAGTTCAAGGCCGAGACTATCGAGGCCAGCCTGCCAGAGGATACCAGCGCCATTTTAAGCTACTTGTCCAGCGGCGTGCTGCCCTACATCGGGCCTTCCACCGCCAAAAAGCTGGTGGCAAAATTCGGCGAAGATACGCTCAACGTTATCGCCCAGACCCCGCAAAAACTCTGTGAGCTCAAGGGCATCAATGAGCAGAAAGCCGCCATCATCTCCAACGAGTTCCGCCGGATGTACGGCGTGCGGGAGGTCGTGGCCTGGTTTGCCCGCTATGGCCTGACAGCCCAGCAGGCCGTGACCGCCTACCGCGCTTTTGGCCCGCACACCGTCGAGGCATTGACCCAGAACCCCTATCTGCTCTGTGGAGAGCCGCTGCAATTAAAATTCGGCCAGGTGGACGGCATTGCCGCCGCGCTGCAATTTGAAACCGGCTGCCGCCTGCGTGTCGCGGCGGGACTGCTCTACGCGCTGCGCCACAATGCGGGCAACGGCCACACCTGTCTGCCAAGGGATAAACTGCTCGATTCCACGTCAAAGTTTCTGCGCGTGCCGCCCGACGAAATCGAAGCGGGCCTGGATGAACTGCTCAGTGCCGAGGAACTGCGCACCCGCACGTTTGACGGGGTGGAGTACATCTACCTGCCCGACCTGCTCAGTGCCGAGGAAGATATCGCCGCGCGGCTGGGGCAGCTGTCCACCTTCCCGACCGAGGTGCCCAAGACGCTGGACGCCGATATCCGCGTGCTGGAAATGGCCCAAGGCTTTGAGTACGCGCCGTTGCAAAAGCAGGCCATCAAGCTGGCACTGTCCAGCCGCGTGATGGTGCTGACCGGCGGCCCCGGCACCGGCAAGACGACGACGGTCAACGCGATTTTGAGCCTGTACGAGGCCCTGTATGACCGCGTGGCACTCTGCGCCCCCACAGGCCGCGCAGCCAAGCGGTTGAGCGAACTGACCGGGCACGCAGCTTCGACCATCCACCGCCTGCTGGAAGTGGATTACAGCAGCGGCAATGTGCGTTTTATCCATAACGAAAAAAACCTTTTAAAATATGATGTCATCATCCTGGATGAGATGAGCATGGTGGACGTCAAGCTATTCCAGGCGCTGCTGGCGGCGGCGCGGTATCACTGCCGTATTATTATGGTAGGAGACGCCGACCAGCTCCCCAGCGTCGGCCCGGGCAACATTCTGGGCGAGATTTTGCGCGTGGGCGTTGTGCCTACGGTGCGCTTGACGGATATCTTCCGCCAGGCGCAGCAAAGCCTCATTGTCCAGAACGCTCACCGCATTGTCGAGGGCCGGATGCCCCAGAAGGGTGGGGCCAAAGATGACTTCTTCTTGATCGAATCCACCGGCCTTGCCTGCCAAAAGCTCGTCTGCGACCTGGTCAGTAAGCGCCTGCCCAAGGCCTACGGTTTTGACCCGGTCAAGGACATTCAGGTGCTTTGCCCGACCAAAGTCGGCCCTACCGGCAGCGTGGAGCTGAACAAGAAATTGCAGGAAATTTTGAACCCGCCTGCCAAGGGCCGCGCCCAGATCGGCACCGCCGAAAGTGCAAAAATTCTGCGTCTGGGCGACAAAGTTATGCAGGTGAAAAACGACTACGACATCACCTTTGAGCGCGACGGTGCCGAGGCTGGCGTCGGCGCGTACAATGGCGACCTAGGCATCATCACCGCTGTGGATGTGGATGCCCGCGCCGTGACCGTGATGATGGACGACCGCAAGTACACCTACACCGCCGACCAGCTCAATGAACTGGAACCTGCCTACGCTGTGACCGTACACAAAAGCCAAGGCTCGGAGTTCCCGGCCGTGGTGCTGCCGGTGGCCGATGTGCCCGCCAGGCTGTGCTACCGCAACCTTTTGTATACCGGCGTGACCCGTGCACGCAAGCTCTGTGTGCTGACCGGCACGGCCCGCACCGAGCAGGCTATGGTGGAGAATGTGCGCCAGAATATGCGGTACAGCGGATTGCGCTATTTGCTGAAGGATGCCGCCACGCCGACGGAGGAAAAAGCCCATGAAACAATATGACATCGGAATCGACTTGGGGACGACCTCCATCATTATTGCAACGGAGGAGCAGGGCGTTGTGTTCCGCCAGCCGACCATCGGCGCGGTGGATACCCGCACCAACTCCATCATTGCAGTGGGGGACGAAGCCCTGAAAATGGTGGGCCGCGCGCCCGCCCATATCGACCTGGTACGCCCTTTGCGGGATGGCATCATCCAGGATCACCGCATGACGAACGAATTGATCGTGCGGTTCGTCAATGAGGTCTGCCGCTCCCGCATCTTCAAACCGCGCATTGCGGTCTGCGTGCCGGCGGCCATCACCGGCATTGAGGCGGACGCCGTTGTGGAGTCCGTCATGGCGGCGGGAGCCAAGCAGGTGTTTTTGGTGGATGAGCCTGTAGCCGCCGCACTGGGGGCCGGGCTGCAGATTCGCCAGCCCCACGGCTGCATGGTCGTGGATATTGGCGGTGGCTCCACCGATATTGCCGTCATCAGCATGGGCGGCCGGGTCAAGGCCGCCAGCCTGCCTGTGGCGGGCAACGCCTTTGATAACTGCATCGCCCAGTATATCCAGGAAAAGTATCAAATTGCCATTGGGCCGCTGACTGCCGAACAGCTGAAAAAGCAGGTAGCCTGCTGCACCCGCAGCGAGTTTGAGGGTGTTATGGAGGTGCGCGGCCATTCGTGGGAGACGAACCTGCCCGCGCGGCGGCTCATCTACACCCGCGATCTTTACGAGCCTGTGCAGGAGTTGGCCGCCCGCATTGCCACGGCAGCCCGCAATGTGCTGGAAAGCACCCCGCCCGAACTGGCAGCCGATGTATCCAGTACCGGCGTGCTGCTGACCGGCGGCGGCTCGCTGCTGCGCGGGCTGGCAAGTTATATTGCGGGTGAGCTGCACACCGATGTAGCCATTGCGCCCGACCCATTGAACTGCGTTGCCCGCGGCACGGCCATCAGTTTGAGCGAAGGAAAATATCTGACCGCAGGTTTCCGCGATGCCACGCCCAAAAGCTGGAACCGCCGCCTGAACCACACCCACGACCCTTTCACCGCGGAGTGAGGTGTGGTATAATAAAAAATATCCTCTGTGGAGACAACGCCGCCGTGTAGGGGCCGGGCATACCCGGCTCTCGGCCTTTCCATAAGCAGTCGTTTTCCCTCCACGGCAGGGCCGGGCATACCCGGCTTCTACAAAGTAAGGGGGCGAACACCCCACGAAAGGATTTCCCATGCCTGACATCACCGCTGAATATCTCGCCCTGCGCGATCAATATATCGAGGCCCGCTTTGCCCGGCTCAACCCGGTACAGCGGCAGGCTGTCTTTGCCACCGAAGGTCCGCTGCTGATTCTGGCGGGCGCAGGCTCCGGCAAAACCACCGTGCTGGTCAACCGCATTGCCAACATCATCCGTTTTGGCTCGGCCCACGGCAGCCGTGAGCTGCCCCGCACTGTGACCGAAGCTGACCTCAACGACCTGCGCACTGCCGTCGCCAATGGCCGTGATCTGCCCCGGGAGACCGCCTATCTGGCCGTGCGCCCGGCACGCCCCTGGAACGTGCTTGCCATCACCTTTACGAACAAGGCGGCGGGGGAGCTGAAAGAGCGCCTGCGCGCCATGCTGGGGGACACCCTGGGCGGCGACGTCAATGCGTCGACCTTTCACTCTGCTTGTGTGCGGATGCTGCGCCGTGACGCCGAGCGCATCGGCTTTCCCAAAAGCTTTACCATCTACGACTCGGACGACCAGCAGCGCGTCATCAAGCAGATTTATAAAGATTTGATGATTGACGACAAATTCCTGCCGGTCAAGTCGGCCATCGGGCAGATTTCTTCCTATAAGGATAAGCTCATGTCCGCTGAGGAAGTGGCTGCCGAGATCCCTGCCAATACCAAGGCGCAGCTGATCTCCAAAATCTATACCACCTACGCAAACCGTCTGAAAACCGCAGGTGCAATGGACTTTGACGACCTGATCTTCCACACGGTCAAGCTGCTGAAAAATGACGCAGAAGCGCGGGAATATTACCAGAACCGCTTCCGCTATGTCGTCGTGGACGAGTATCAGGACACGAGTGTGGCGCAGTTCCATCTGGTGCGTCTGCTGGCGGGCGGCACGAACAATGTCTGCGTCGTCGGCGACGATGACCAGTCTATCTACAAATTCCGCGGTGCAACGATTGAAAATATTCTAAACTTCGAGAAGGTCTTTGCCGGTGCCAAGACAATTCGACTGGAGCAAAACTATCGCTCCACCGCTAATATTCTGAATGCTGCCAACAGCGTCATTAAGAACAACATGGGCCGCAAGGGCAAGACCCTGTGGACCGAGAGCGGCGACGGCGAGAAAATCCACCACTATACCGCCATCAATGAGCAGGACGAGGCCAGCCATATCGCGGATATCATCGGCGAGCATCTGCGCGAGGGTGCTTCCCTGAAAGACCACGCCGTGCTCTACCGCATGAACGCCCAGTCCAACCCCATCGAGACTTACTTCGCCCGCGCGGGCATCCCGTACCGCATCGTCGGCGGCCAGCGCTTCTTTGACCGCAAGGAAGTCAAGGACATCAACAGCTATCTGGCCGTCATCGTCAACCCCCGCGACGATGTGCGCCTGCGCCGCATCATCAACGAACCGGCACGTAAAATTGGCGCAACAACGATTGAAAAGATCGGTGAGCTGGCTGCCGGTAAGGGTGTGCCGATGATGGAGGTCATCGCCCATGTGCGCGAGTATCCCGAATTGCAGCGGGCCACCGCCGCACTGGAACGCTTTTACGAGATGTACCGTGAGCTGTGCGACCTCTCGGTTAGTGAGCCGCTGGATGTGTTTGTTGGCGACGTCATTGCCAAGACCGGCTACGAGGCCATGCTGAAAGCTATGAAGGAGGAGGGCGAGACCCGGCGCGAGAACCTGGGTCAGCTCGTCAGCTCCATCAAGACCTACGCCGATCAGAACGGCGAGGACGCGACACTCTCCGGCTTCTTGGAGGAAGTCGCGCTGATCTCCGACTTGGACAGCTATGACGACGACGCGGACAGCGTCACAATGATGACGATACACTCGGCCAAGGGCCTGGAGTTCCCCTACGTTTTTGTCGTAGGTATGGAGGACGGCATCTTCCCCGGTGATATGGCCAAGTATAATGAGGAGGACATGGAGGAGGAGCGCCGCCTTTGCTATGTCGCCATCACCCGCGCAAAAAAGGAACTGTACCTGTCTACTTCCCGCACGCGGATGATCTTCGGCCAGACGCGGCGCAACCCGCCGTCCACCTTCCTGAGCGAGATCGACCCGGACTTGCTGGACGAGAGCCAAAGCCCCGAGCTTGCCGGCTATGGCGGCGGCTTCGGTGCAGGGTACGGCACATACAGCACCAATGTCCCGGGCGGGCGCAGCGGTTACTCCGGTGCGTCGCGCGGGTATCTCAACAGCGAGTATAACGCCCACCCCGGTGGCTTCGGCGGCGGATACAGCAGCGGCTTTGTCAGTGGCGGGCACGAAAGCCCCAACTCCTACGGCGGCCGCCATCAAGTACAGTCCACCGGGTTCGGCTCCGGCTATGGCCGCAGCCGCGCGGGCGGCAATACCGCCCCGGCCGGTGCAGGTACATCCACACTGGCGGGTGCGCCCGGTGCCGCCCCTAAAAAGCCGGAAGTGAAAAAAACCGTCAGTTATGCGCCCGGCGATATCGTGGACCACCGCGTCTTTGGCCGCGGCAAGGTGCTGAAAGCCACACCCATTGCGGGGGACTGCATCGTTGAGATTCAGTTCGACCGCGTCGGCGTCAAAAAGACGATGGCCAACTATGCACCGCTGAAAAAAGTGGAGGAATGATATGTTAGTCCAGCTCATTGCCCATACGAACGACCCGGAAAAAACCATCGCCGCGGCGGCGAAGCTCTGCTACTCTGACGCTCACATTGAAACGCTGTTGGACGGTCTGACGCCCGAAAAGACCGAGGCATTTTTGCAGCGTCTCAACGATGTAGGCCACGCCAGCCCCATTGAACACGCCAGCTTCACCTTCGGTATTGAGGGTGTTTCCCGCACGTTTCTTGCGCAGGTCACGCGGCACCGCATCGGCAGTTTCAGCGTGCAGAGCCAGCGCTATGTGCGGCTGGAAGATTTTCGCTACGTCATCCCGCCGGAGATCGAGGCCATCCCCGAGGCAAGGGCACAGTTTATCGCCTCGATGAACGACGACGCTAAAAAATACCTGGAACTGGTCCAGACGCTGGAAAACGCCCATACCGCCCGCCTGATGGCTGAGGGTCTGAACGAGAAAGCCGCCCGTGCCAAGGCAAGCAAGCAGGCCAACGAGGACGCCCGCTTTGTGTTGCCCAACGCCTGCGAGACGAAAATGGTCATGACAATGAACTGCCGCAGTCTGCAGAACTTCTTCAACCTGCGTTGTTGCAACCGCGCCCAGTGGGAAATTCGCGCCGTCGCCGATGAGATGCTGCGGCTGGTCATGCCCATTGCGCCCCACATTTTTGCAAGTGCAGGCCCGCGCTGCCTGGTCGGCCCCTGCCCGGAGGGCCGTATGTGCTGCGGCCAGCAGGCCGAGGTGCGCGCCAAATACGCCAAACTCAAAGAGGAGGCAGTGTAAATGGGACAGCTTATCATTTTTGAGGGGCTGGATGGCTCCGGCAAGGGTACCCAGACAAAACTGACGGCCCAGCGCTTACAGGAGCAGGGAAAAGACCTGCGGCAGGTCACCTTCCCCAACTACGAGAGCGATTCCTCAGCACTGGTCAAGATGTACCTGTCCGGCGCGTTCGGCGACAAGCCCGACGACGTCAATGCCTACGCGGCGTCCAGCTTCTACGCCGTCGACCGCTATGCCAGCTACAAGACCGATTGGGGCGAGTTCTACCGCGAGGGCGGCCTGGTGCTGTCCGACCGGTATACGACTTCCAACGCCGTGCATCAGTGCTCCAAGCTGCCGCCGATGCACTGGGACGGATTCTTGAACTGGCTGTTCGACTTTGAATATAAAAAGTTCGGCATCCCCGCGCCCGACGCTGTGATTTACCTTGCCGTCGACCCGGATGTCTCCCAGAAGCTCATCACCGAGCGCTACCACGGCGACGAGACGAAGAAAGATATCCAGGAGAAGGACACCGAGTACATGGCCCGCAGCCGCGCCGCCGCCGAGTACTGCGCCCGCACGCTGGGCTGGCACCGCATTGAATGCACCGTCGAGGCAAACGGCGCAAAATCCATGCGCTCTGTCGAGGATATCAACGCCGAGATACTTGCGAAATTGAACAGTATCCTGTAAAATAGTGTAGATATTGCACCTGCAAAACGAACCGAAAAAAAGAGGTGACCCCATGCTGCGCAAAGCGACACAAGATGATTTGCCTGCGCTGGTGGCGCTGCGCTGCAAGGCTGCCAGGACCAACCGCACCGACGCCGCAGGCTGGCTGCAAAATGTGGCCGGGCTGGAAAATATCCTGCTGCTGGTAAAATCCGGCGCACCGCCCGCGGCTATGCTGGCGGCTGTGCCGGTGGAATACGGCCAGCATCACGGCGTCTGGCTCTGCGGCCTGGCAGGAGAGCAGGGCGTCCCGCTCGACCGTCTGCTGCCCAAACTGCTGGAAAGCTGCCTGCGGGCTTATGGGGCCAGCGGCTTTGACTTTGCCGTTATGACGCCGGAGGGCGCGCAGCACGCCGACGCACTGAAGCAGCTGGGATTCACCGCCCAGCTGCCGCTGCGGGTATTGCAAACGCCCATCCGCCGCGACCTGCTGGCCCAGGCATCCTTCGACAGCTTGACCGTGCATAAATTGCTGGAAATGCGCCATATCTACCAGCCCGGCTGTATCACCCTGCCGGAGTCGGCCATGAATGAGATCATGACCCAACTGTACCGGCGCGGGCTGACCGTAGTGTCCAATCGGCGCGGATATGGGTTATACAATACCAGCGGGGATACGCTGCAATTTCTGGAATTGCAGGCCGACAACGACCACTGCGCCGACCGCCTTTTGCAGGCCGCGCGGGAAAAGACCGGCGCAGCCAACGCGCGCATATTGCTAGCTGAAAGCCAGACCCTTTACCTCGGCGCAGGCCGCCGCTGCGGTTACGGTATGTTTGCCTTTTTGGGCAAGCCGTTCCCGGTCACCGATGCGTATTTTAGGATGCTGCTGTAAAGGGGACCGGGCACGCCCGGCCCGCAGCTCAACCATAAAGAACGTTTCTCGTTTCGTTGAAGGCCGCACATATGCGGCCCCTACCCGGCGTTAAAAAATCAACCAGGAATCAAAAAGTTAGGAGTATCCCATGAGGATTAATCGTTCCAACCCGGATCAGCCCGCGATGCAGCAGCCGCAGGCACAGCCCCAGGCTGCGCCTGCGGCCCCCAAACCGGCCCCCAAGCGTGAGCCGCCCAAGCAGGAGTCGCCCAAACCGAAAAAGGAAAAGCCCAAAAAGAAACTCAAGCACGAAAAATATTACGAGTATGAGGACGACGAAGAAGAGCCGCGCAAGCGCCGTTTCCCGTTTGGCTGCCTGATTGTGCTCATTCTTCTGGCGCTGGTGGGCTTTGGCGGCTACAAGGTCAGCCAGTTCTATGCGGAGCTGGACGGCCAGGGCACGCTGGGCGCGGCCCAGACCATCACCGTGCCGGAGGGATCCTCCGTCGCCAGCATTGCCACCCAGCTGAAAGATGCAGGTGTTATCCAGTATGACTGGCTGTTCAAGCAGTATGTCAAGTACAGCGGCAAGGCGGGTGAGATTCAGTACGGCGACTTCGAGGTTCAGTCCGGTATGGCCTACAATGATATCATCAAGGCGTTGTCCGTCGTGACCCGCCGTGCCACCGTCAACGTCACGATTCCCGAGGGCACGACTGCCGTCGGTGTGGCACAGATTTTTGTGGATGCAGGCCTGGTGGACGATGTGGATACTTTCCTGTCCTGCGCCAATGGCAACGACGGCTCAGATTGGAGCAAGTACGATTTTTGGAACGCCATCCCCGATAATGACCGCCTCATGAAGTGCGAGGGCTACCTTTTCCCGGACACCTACAACCTCTACGCCGACGAGGACGTCTATTATTATGTAGACCAGCTTTACGGGGAGTTCGCCAACAAGACTGCTGACTTGACCGACACGATTGCCGCCAAGGGTACGAGCCTGGACGATGTGGTCAAGCTGGCCAGTTTCATCCAGGAGGAGGCTGGTTTGGAGAGCGAGGATGCCAAGGTCAGCGCCTGCTTCCACAACCGCTTGGAATCCAGCGACCCGCAGTGGGCGGAGCATAAGCTGGAATCCAACGCCTGCAGCTATATCATGCAGGATAGTGAGAACAACTATCTCTGGAACTCCCCGACGGCTGAGTATTTCGGCTGGCCGGAGGATGGCGCAATTCCCGACGATGTGCTGGCTCTGTACGACACCTACGCCATCGGCGGCCTGCCAGCGGGCCCCATCTCCTGCCCGGGGTATGCCGCCATTGAGGCCGCGCTGAACCCCGACCAGGAGTATCTGGACGAGGGCTACTTCTTCTTCGTCACAGGCCACCCTGACACCGACGTCGCAGGCCAGTATTTCTACGCCAAGACCGCAGACGAGCACTACCGGAACTGCGTCAAAGCAGGCTGGGCGTCGTAAGGCACGAAGCCGCCTTGTAGAGGCCACACATATGCGGCCCTCAACCTTGCTTTGACCGCCTGTCTGCCTTTCACGACAGGGCCGGGCATGCCCGCCCGGCCCCTGCGGGATGAATCATGTGAAAACGGAGGAATCATCAATGCTGCAACAGCCGGAACTGCTGGCCCCTGCGGGCAGCCTGGAAACGCTGAAATACGCCGTCATGTACGGCGCGGATGCCGTCTACTGCGCCCTGCCGGAGTTTGGTATGCGCGCAGCCCCGGTCAACCTGACGGTGGGCGAACTGCGCGAGGGCTGCATCTTTGCCCACGCCCGTGGCAAAAAGGTCTACCTGACCTTGAATACCCTGCCCACTAACGAGGAACTGTCCAAACTGCCCCAGTATATCCAGGATGCTGCCGAGGCAGGCGTAGATGCCTTTATTATCGCTGACCTGGGCGTGCTGGCATTGGCTAAAAAGTATGCCCCGCAGGTCGAGCGCCATGTCTCGACCCAGGCGGGCATCACAAACTACGAGGCCGCCAAGGTCTGCTATGAGCTGGGGGCCAAGCGCGTTGTGCTGGCCCGTGAGCTGCCCCTGACCGAAATTGCCCAGATCCGCGACAACTGCCCAGCTGATTTGGAGTTGGAAGCCTTTGTCCATGGCGCTATGTGCATGAGCGTGTCGGGCCGCTGCCTGCTGTCCAGCTACATGGCGGGCCGCAGTGGCAATCGCGGCGAGTGCGCCCAGCCCTGCCGCTGGAAGTATAACCTCGTTGAGGAACACCGCCCCGGCCAGTACATGGAGATAGGGGAGACGCCCGACAACGGCAGCTATATTTTGAACGCCAACGACCTGTGCACAGCGCCGTTTATCGACTTGATTTGCAAGGCGGGCGTGGACTCGCTGAAGATCGAGGGCCGCGCCAAGACGTTCTACTATGTGGCGTCGGTAGTCAGCGCCTACCGCCGTGCGCTGGATACCTTCCTTGCTGACCCCTACAACGATAATTTTGAGCTGCCCGATGATGTTATTGAGGAACTGAACCGCACGAGCCACCGCCACTACTCGCCGGGGTTCTACTTCGGTAAGGAGCAGGCCCAGCAGACCCCCAGCCACACCTATGTGCGCAATTGGGATTTTATCGGCACAGTGGACAGCTGGGAGAACGGCATTGCCCACTGTACCCAGCGCGGCAAGTTCAGCGTGGGGGATAACATCGAGATTTTGCAGCCCGACGGCAGTGTCGTCAAGCTGACCCCCGCCTGGATTGAGAACGCCGACGGTGATCATGTGGACGCCACCCCGCACCCGATGATGCAGTACACCATCCCCTGCGAAACTCCGCTGATGGCGTACAGCTTGATCCGTATGCAGAAGCAGTGATGTTGTGTGGAACACATCACAAAAATATTTTAAAATTCTCGTAAAAATCCCTTGACTTTTTATGGCATATCCCTTATAATATTTCTTGCGCCGGTCGTGAGGGCACAACGCTCTGACCCCTGCGCAAGCTGGGTATGGCCCGGTAGTTCAGTTGGTTAGAACGCTAGCCTGTCACGCTAGAGGTCGTCAGTTCGAGCCTGATTCGGGTCGCCATATGCTGCTATAGCTCAGTTGGTAGAGCGCATCCTTGGTAAGGATGAGGTCAGCAGTTCAAATCTGCTTAGCAGCTCCAGCGCTGAAGCCCACAGTGCAAGATACGCATTGTGGGTTTCTTCATATAGGGGCATAGCTCAGTTGGTAGAGCAGCGGTCTCCAAAACCGCGTGCCGAGGGTTCGAATCCTTCTACCCCTGCCATCCATATCCGGAAAAAAATCATTGTGTTGCCTATCGGCTTGATAGTTGCAGACTTTGCATTTTTTCGGTAAACGAGTAGGAGGTTCTCCTTAAAGAGCCGGCCTCTCACATCACCGTGCGTGCCGACCGGTACATGGCGGTTCAACCGCATGAGTGCAAGGACTCGTAGTAGTTAGGGATGCTAAAGTATCCCGCTGCTACGAGTCTTTTGTTTGTAATGGAACATTTTAATACAGGACTGCCGGCGATACGTCAATAGCCCAGTCTGGAATTTCCCCACTGGTAAGCCCTGTCGGCCGGGATGCCCAGCTTTCTCAAGTTGGCAACCTTCGTTTTGGGCTTCTTCCACTGCTTCCAGATGTACATCGAAACCTGCGCCGCATCCATTCATCCCAAGACATCAGCGTCCGCTTCATATCGGCTACTCGAAAGTAACCAATCCAACCACGGATGAACACTTTTACTTCTTGCATCACTCTGCGGACATTGCGCCCGCGGTTTCGCTTTGTAAGAAGTTTCAGCGTTTTCTTTGCCTTGGCAAGAGACTTTCGGTGTTCACCACCTGGTTGTTGCTCTTGCCGGGCGCAAAACAGAAAAAACCCCACCGGTTTGCCCGGTGGGGGCTTTCTGTTTTACCGAGAAAAAATAAAGTCTGCAACTATCAGACCGATAGGCAACACAATGATCTTTTTTCGGATATGGATGGCAGGGGTAGAAGGATTCGAACCCTCGGCACGCGGTTTTGGAGACCGCTGCTCTACCAACTGAGCTATGCCCCTATATAAAGAAACCCACAATGCGTATCTTGCACTGTGGGCTTCAGCGCTGGAGCTGCTAAGCAGATTTGAACTGCTGACCTCATCCTTACCAAGGATGCGCTCTACCAACTGAGCTATAGCAGCATATGGCGACCCGAATCAGGCTCGAACTGACGACCTCTAGCGTGACAGGCTAGCGTTCTAACCAACTGAACTACCGGGCCATACCCAGCTTGCTGCGCTGCCGTGGCAGCTGCAACGTTGATTATTATAACGGCTGAACCCCTAAATGTCAACACCTTTTTTTACTTTTTTTGCAAAAATCGTGTCGAAAGGGAAGAACCAACAAAACAGCGTACATTTTTTTCGCCGTTGCAATAGGGCGGCGGGCGTGGTATCATACTAGTAGTGCCATTTGCGAAAAAACTGCGGCTCCTCGCCCCGGCGCATCCGCTGTAAACCGGCCCAGTGCCGCGTCAGCATGATGGAGGCGCTTACTGCCATGATAAAAGCGCTCTCTCCACCGTATTGCAGCCAGGCCACCGGCACGGCCAGTGCTGCGATCAGCACGGCCCCCAGCGGCAGATAGCCGGACAGCAGCACCGCACCGCCGCCCGCCAGGCAGCACAGCGCACCGGTGATAGGCAGATACAAAATCAGCCAGGTGCAGTTTACCGCCACGCCTTTTCCGCCGCGGAATTTATTCCAGAACGGCCAGTTGTGCCCCAGCACAGCCCCCAGCCCGCCGTACAAAAGGGCTGTGTGGCCCAGCTCCGGCGCGGCCTGCCAGCAGAACCAGCAGGCGGCCGCCGTTTTCAGCACATCCCCGGCCAGCACCAGAAAGCCCGCAGGCTTGCCCAGATGGGTCAGAATGTTCGCCATGCCGGGGTTGCCGGTGCCTATCTCCCGCGCACTGCACCCGGCTGTGCAGCGGGCCACGATTTCCGCCGTGAGGAAACACCCGAACAGATACCCGGCCCCCAGGCAGAGCACCCGCAAAAACAAACCGTGCTGCCAACTCATCGTGATACCCCTTTCTTTTATAAAACAGTATAGGCGCACGCTGCGCCGTTTAACCATAGAGGTGCATTGTATGGAACTGGAAAATCTGCGTCAGGAATGCCTGAACTGCCGCCGCTGCAGCCTGTGCGATACCCGCACGAACGTTGTGTTCGGGCAGGGCGTGCCCACCGCCGAGGTTATGTTTGTGGGCGAGGGCCCCGGTGCCAGCGAGGATGAGCAGGGCCTGCCCTTTGTGGGGCGCAGCGGCCAGCTGCTGGACCATTATCTGGAGGCGGTCGATTTAAGCCGTGACACCAACGTCTACATAGCAAACATCGTCAAATGCCGCCCGCCCCAGAACCGCGACCCGCTGCCGGAGGAATCCACCGCCTGTATGCCGTGGCTGCGCCAGCAGTTCCAGCTGATTCGACCCAAGATTGTTGTCTGTCTGGGCCGCATCGCTGCACAGCAGATGATGGGGCCGACCTTCTCGGTCAGCCGCGATCACGGCAAATTCTTTGAGAAGCAGGGCACACTGTTCATGGCAACCTACCACCCTGCGGCGCTGCTGCGCTATCCCGTAAACAAGCCTGCCGTGTTCGGCGACTTTGTGGCCCTGCGGGAGAAAATCACGCAGGTCTGCGACCACACCTATTAACTTTAGTATACCACCCGATGCAAGGAGGCACGCGGCATGGAGCCTGAAATTTTGGCACTGACGCTGCCCATCCGGCGTCTGGTGGAATTTTTATTGCGCACCGGCAGCATCGACAGCCGTTTTACCGGCTTTGACCGTGCGCTGGAAGGCGCACGCCTGCACCGCAAATTGCAGCGCGCCGCCGTGAAGGAATACCCCGACTACCAGGCCGAAGCTGCCCTAAAGCAGGACTACACCTGCGCCGGCATTGCCTACACGCTGGAAGGCCGCGCCGATGGCATCTTTACCGACAAGGACGGCACACCGACCATTGATGAGATCAAGACCACGACGCTGCCGCCTGAATTCATCACCGGCGAGCAAAGCCCCGAGCACTGGGCGCAGGCGCAGATCTACGCGGCCATCTACGCTCGCCAGCAGGGGTTGCCCGCCATGCGGGTGCGGCTGGTTTACTATCAGGTGGATGAGGATCTGGAATTTACCTTCAATCACGATTACTCCGCCGACGCGCTGGACGCCATCGTCACCGACCTGCTGACGCAGTACGCGCCCTGGGCCAAGCGCTCGGCCGAGTGGCAGCGGATGAGCCGTGCATCGCGGCAGGCACTGCCATTTCCGTTTGCAAGCTACCGCCCCGGTCAGCGGGCTATGATGAACGCCGTGTACAAGACCTGCACCGAGGGCGGCCAGCTGCTCTGCCAGGCTCCCACCGGTATCGGCAAGACGATGAGTGTGCTGTTCCCGGCACTGAAAGCCGTGGGGGAAGGCGGGCCGATTTTTTACCTGACGGCCCGGGGCACGACCCGCGCGGCAGCAGAAAATGCACTGACTCTGCTGCGCGCAGCAGAGCCTGATTTGAAGCTGCGCAGCGTGACTTTGACTGCCAAAGACAAAATCTGCTTGCAGGAGCACCGTGAATGCACACCTGAGGCCTGCCCCTACGCCAACGGCTACTATGACCGCGTCAAGGCGGCGCTGTGGGACGGCCTCGATACCCACGCCCTGACCGCCGACGCCCTGCAAGCGCTGGCCCGCAAGCATAAAGTCTGCCCCTTTGAGCTGGGGCTTGATTTGAGCCTATGGTGTGACGTAGTGGTGGGGGACTACAACTACCTCTTTGACCCGGTCGTACACCTGATGCGTTTTTTTGAGACGGCGGGGGACTACCTGTTTCTTATCGATGAAGCCCACAACCTGCCCGGCCGCGCCCGGGATATGCACAGTGCCAGCCTTTGCAAAAGCGCCTTCTATGACGCAAAGAAGCGGCTGGGAAAAGGCAAAAGCAGCCTGAAAAATGCGCTGACAAAAGTCAACAATATTTTTATTGAATGGCGGCACCGCTGCGAAGAAGTCCTCGGCGACAGCCGCTTTGGCCGCACCTACTTTGAAAAGTCCCGTGCTGAGGACTTTGACCGTGCGCTGACAAAACTCTGTGAGCCGCTGGAAATTTGGCTGGACGAGCACCGCGACCCCGGCGAGACCCACGACGCACTGTTGCAGCTGTACTTTGATATCCGCACCTGGCTGCGGGTGGCAGACACGTTTGACAACCACTTTGTTTTGCAGATATCAGCCGTCGGCAGCGAGGTTCGCGCCGCTATGCTCTGCCTGGACCCCAGTGACTTCCTGGCGGCAGACTTTGCCAAGGGCCGTGCGGCGGTGCTGTTTAGCGCCACGCTGGCCCCGGCAGGTTACTACAAGGATTTGTGCGGTCTGCCCGACGCCCGCGCCGTGGCATTGCGCAGCCCTTTTGACCCGACCAATATGGGGCTGTGGTGCGCCCGGCAGGTCAGCACCCGCTACAAAGACCGGGCAGACAGCATTGCCAAAGTGTCGGATCTGCTGGCCGTGATGGCCGCTGCACAGCCTGGGCACTACCTGGCCTTCTTCCCCAGTTACAGCTACTTGCAGCAGGTGTGGGAGGATTTCACCGCCCGCTACCCGGACCAGCCCACCCTCTGCCAGGAATCCGCCATGGACGAGGGCCAGCGCACGGAGTTTCTGGCGCAGTTCTTGGCGCGGGACGGAAAGCCCTTGCTCGGATTTGCCGTACTTGGTGGCGTCTTTGGCGAGGGCGTAGACCTGACAGGGGAGAGCTTGATCGGTGTAGCCGTTGTCAGCCCCGGTCTGCCGCAGATCGGGCCCCGCCAGGAACAACTGCGAGATTACTTTGAGGAGACCCGCGGCGCGGGTTTTGACTATGCCTACCGCTACCCCGGCATGAACAAGGTCTTGCAGGCGGCGGGGCGGGTCATCCGCACGCCGCAGGACAGGGGCGTGGTATTGCTCATTGACGACCGATTCCTGGCCCCTGACACCCGCCGCCTGATGCCGCCCCACTGGGAGCATCTGCGGGTGGTAGATTCTGCCGACGCGTGGAAAGACGAGCTAGCGGCCTTCTGGAAAAAGCACGAACCATAAGCGAAAACAACCGTCAGCGGGCGGTTTCTTCCTTTTTGTGCGGATGGCGAAAAAGTGCGCAAAATTTGCATGGATTATCCGCTTGCATTTATATATGTACGTGCTATAATACGATTCGCACGAAATTTTGTATGCATATAAGGGTAAGGAAAAATCCATGACCAAGGACCTCACGAGCGGCAGTCCGCTCAAAGTTATTCTTATGTTCACGTTCCCGCTGGTGCTGGGCAACCTGTTCCAGCAGTTCTACGCACTGGCGGATACCATCATCGTCGGTCGGTTCTGCGGCGTCAGTGCGCTGGCATCGGTCGGTGCGACCGGCTCGGTCAACTATCTGATTCTGGGCTTTGTCATCGGCGTATGCAACGGCTTTGCCATCCCCATTGCGCAGCTGTTCGGTGCGCGGGACTATAAAGACCTGCGCCGCCATGTGGCCAACGCCGCCTGGCTCTGCATTGCGGCCAGCGTGGTGCTGACCATTGCCACGGTGGCGCTGACCCGTCCCATGATGCAGCTGATGCAGACCCCCGACGATATTATCGACGGTGCCGTCATCTATATTGGCTGGATTTTCGCGGGCATCCCATTCATCTTTCTGTACAACATGGTGGCGGCTATCATGCGTGCCTTGGGCGACAGCAAAACGCCGCTTTACTTCCTGATTTTGACCAGTGCGCTGAACATCGGACTGGACTTGCTGTTCGTCATTCCGTTCAAGTTCGGTGTGTTCGGCGCGGCGCTGGCGACCGACATTTCCCAGGTCATTTCCGGCGTGCTGAGCTTTATCTACCTCTGCCGCAAGTTTGATGTCCTCAAGATGCAGAAGGACGACCTTGTGTTCAGCAAAAAAGCCTGTGTGCGGCTGATGGGCATTGGCGTTCCCATGGGTCTGCAGTGCAGCATCACGGCAATCGGCAGCGTTATCATGCAGTGGGCTGTCAATATGCTGGGCAGTACCGCCGTGGCCGCCGTCACCGCTGCCGGCAAAACGCAGAACCTGCTGACCGTCCCGCTGGAAAGCGTCGGCACGGCTATGGCGACCTACGCCGGGCAGAACCTTGGCGCATCCCGCATGGACCGTGTGCGCAAGGGTACCAACAGCGCTATGCTGATCATTCTGGTGTATGGCTTGGCATCCGCGTTTATCCTGCACTTTACCGATGTGCAGATCATGGGCCTGTTCCTGGATACCGCCAAGGAAGTGGACATCGTCGCTATGGGCCGTCAGTACCTCTTCTGGAACAGTGTGTTCTTTGTGCCGCTGGGAGCACTGATCGTCTGGCGCTACACGATTCAGGGGTTGGGCTTCTCCTCGCTGGCAATGCTGGCAGGTGTGGCGGAAATGATTGCCCGCACGGCGGTTGCCATTATCCTGGTGCCCATCCTCGGGTACTTCGGTGCCGAGCTGGCCAACCCCGCTGCGTGGGTGGCGGCCTGCCTGTTCCTGTACCCGGCCTACCGCTGGACCTGCCGCCAGCTCGACAACCGCCTGTTGGCTGCCAAGCTGCACATCCAGGGCAACCACGCGGAGACAGTGCTGTAAATCAAAAATTACAAGACCGTTCCGAATCAGAGCGGTCTTTTTCTGTGTACCCCTTGTCGTTCTGCCCTAAAACGTATATAATAAGCATAATTTGAAAGTATATACAGGGAAAGGAAAGACTATCATGACGCAGAAAAAGCCGTTTATCACTCTTGCCCAGGCGAAAGAGATTGCCGCCGATATTCCCACGCCCTTCCACCTCTATGACGAAAAAGGCATCCGCGAGAACGCCCGCAAGGTCAACGCCGCGTTCAGCTGGAACAAAGGCTTCAAGGAATACTTTGCCGTCAAGGCGACCCCCAACCCCTACCTGCTGAAAATCCTGCAGGAGGAAGGCTGTGGTGTCGACTGCTCCAGCTATACCGAGTTGCTGATGAGCGAGGCCTGCGGCTTCAAGGGCAGCGATATCATGTTTTCCTCCAACGACACCCCGGCCCAGGACATGAAGAAAGCCTACGACCTGGGCGCTTACATCAACCTCGACGATCTGACCCATGTGGAGTTCCTGGAAAAGGTCGCAGGCGTGCCCAAGACCATCTGCTGCCGCTTCAACCCGGGCGGTGTGTTTGAGCTGGGCAACGGCATCATGGATAACCCCGGCGACGCCAAGTACGGCATGAGCGAGGATCAGATGGCCGAGGCTTACACCAAGCTGATGGCTGCCGGTGCCGAAGAATTCGGCATCCATTCCTTCCTTGCCAGCAACACCGTCACCGACGACTACTACCCGAAACTGGCGGGCATCCTGTTTGAACTGGCCGTCCGTCTGCACAAGCGCACCGGCGCAAAAATCAAGTTTATCAACCTGTCCGGCGGCGTGGGCATTGCCTACCGCCCTGACCAGCGCAGCAACGATATCGCTGCCATTGGCGAGGGCGTGCGCAAAAAGTTTGAGGAAATCCTTGTGCCCGCAGGCATGGGTGATGTCGCCATCTTTACCGAGATGGGCCGCTTTATGCTGGCCCCCTACGGCGCACTGGTCACGACCGTGCTGCACCAGAAGCACATTTATAAAGAGTACATCGGCGTTGACGCCTGTGCGGCTAACTTAATGCGCCCGGCCATGTACGGCTCCTACCATCACATTACAGTGCTTGGCAAGGAGGATGCCCCCTGTGACCACAAGTACGACGTCACCGGCGGCCTGTGCGAGAACAACGACAAGTTTGCTATCGACCGTATGCTGCCGGAAATCGAAATCGGTGATATCGTCTACATCCACGACACCGGTGCGCATGGCTTCTCGATGGGCTACAACTACAACGGCAAGCTGCGCAGCGCCGAGGTCCTGCTGAAAGAGAACGGCTCCCATCAGATGATCCGCCGTGCCGAGACGCCTGCGGATTACTTCGCCACCTTTGATTTCAGCCCTTTCTTCAAGAAATAAGCGCGGGAGGAACCACTCTTGTTTGAGTTTCTGTTTGTCATCGGCATTGTGCTGGCGTTTTACGGCTACTCTGTCATGAAAAATCCCCATGTCTGGGGCGACCAGGGCCGCGACGAAATACGCCCGGAAAACTGGAATGGCTATGTTGCCCACAACGGCCAGTTCATGATGTACTCCGGCTTTTTTCTGGCCGCGTTGGCGGCGCTGGATGTTATCTTCACCTTTGCCAGCTGGCTGTACTGCCTGATTTTGCTGGGCGGTCTGGCGTTGCTGTTCTATCCCTTGGCCCACTGGATGCACGAGAAAGAGGGCAAATGGTGGCCCTGGCCGAAACATAAAAAGAAGAAATGAGTTTGTAGGGGCCGGGTATGCCCGGCCTGCAACCCTCCCGGGAACGACCGTCTACCATTACCTACAGTGCAAGCAAAACGCCTGTGCAGGTTTAACCCGCACAGGCGTTTTGCTTTAGATCAGAAATTTACTCTGCCTTTTCCGTCAAAATCTCTTCCACATCCGCTTTCGTAAAATCCCCCAGCGGCAGAACGAGCTTTGCCAGAATCTCCTGCGGTAAATCGCGCAGTGCGGCGCTTTGGTCAGCGTCGGCATCGGCGGCGGGCAGCACCCGGGAAATGCCTTCACGGTCTACCTCGATGCGGGCAAAGTGCCCGGTGGCGATAAACGCACAGTCCAGCTCAGCAGCCTTGTCGGTCAGCAGCTGCAAAAGCTCGGCGGCAGAAACTGCATTCTCCACGGTAAATGTCTGCACCGCAAAGCCCTGCTGCTGCAAAATGCGCAGTGCAGCGGCTGCGTCGCTGCCGCTGTTCAGACCCAGCAGAATTTTGTCCTGCTTTTCAAACGTATTGAATCCGTCCATGACTTTCTCCTTTTTATAGCAAACGGCGGCGTCAGGCTTGCCGCCCGCCGTGCTTTTTGCTCTGCTCCACGGCCATCCGGTCGCAGCGCTCGTTCTCGGGGTGGCCTGCGTGGCCTTTCAGCCAGTGGTAGGTGATCTCGTGCTTCTCGCTCTCGGCCAGCAGCGGGGCCCACAGGTCGGGGTTCAGGGCGGGGGACTTGTCAGCTTTTTTCCAGCCGCGTGCCCGCCAGCCGCGTGCCCAGCCCTTTTGCAGGCTGTCGATGACATACTTGCTGTCGCTGTACAGGTCGATGGCACAGGGCTCTTTCAGTTGGCGCAGGGCTTCCAGTAGGGCAGTCATTTCCATTCGGTTGTTGGTCGTGTTCGCCTCCCCACCGGAAAGCTCTTTCTCATACACCTTCTGCGCCGTGCGGAACCGCAGGATCGCGCCCCATCCGCCCGGGCCGGGGTTGCCGCTGCACGCGCCGTCGGTATAAATTTCAATATGCTTCATGCGTTGCACCCCAAATTCTTGCCTATAATAAAACTATTATACCTGCTTTCAATTCATATGGCAAGGTATTTGACAGGAACGCCGTTTCAGATTATAATAAAGTGTAATTGCAATGTGTGTGTTTTACCGGGCCTGGCCGCGCCTTTTCAGGCGGGCTTTCCGCGCCCATACCCAAGGCATAGGAGCGTATCTGCTCTGAAAAATACATAAATCGCAACCGTTTACAGGGAATCCGGTACCCGCAGCTGGCAGGTATCAGCCCGAAAATACGTTGATTCGGAGGTTATCGATGGAAGAGTTCAAGCAAAAACGTAAAAATAGTGCACCCAATACCCAGAACGCAGGCCGCGCACCGCAGCCGCGCAAGTCTCGTGCGCCGAAGCCCCAGGGGGAAAACGCTGCCAACGCGCAGCATAAGCCCCGCACCCGCAAGCCGCGCCCGGCTGCTGCCGCAGAGCAGAACCCCGCCGCTGCACAGAGTATCCCGGCCCCGCGTCCGCGCCGCCCGCGCAATGTGCAGAATGCGGCAAACGGCCAGGCAGCCGCGCCGCGCCCCCAGGGCCAGCGCCGCGGCCGCAAGCCCCAGAAGCAGGAACATTACGAGATGACCCCGGCCATCCCCATGCACATCTGCCCGTTGGGCGGTCTGGGCGAGGTCGGTAAAAACATCACCCTGTATGAGTGCCAGGGCGATATGATTCTCGTGGACTGCGGTTCGATTTTTCCGGAAAATGATATGTTCGGTATCGATCTTGTCATCCCGGACTTCACCTATGTGCTTGAGAACAAAGACCGTATCAAGGGTCTGTTCATCACCCACGGACACGAGGATCACATCGGCAGCCTGCCGTATCTGCTGAAAAAATTCAATGTGCCGATTTACGCCGCACGGCTCACGATCGGCCTTATCAAGAATAAACTCGAAGAGCATGGCCTGGCGTCCAGCGCCATCTTCCACGAGATCCGCCCGCGCCAGAAGGTCACGCTCGGCTGCTTCACGGTCGAACCTATCCATGTCAACCACTCGATTCCGGATTCGCTGGCTTTCGCCATCGATTGCCCGGCCGGTGTCGTCATCCATACCGGCGACTTCAAGGTCGATTACACGCCGCTGTCCGGCGACGCTGTGACCGACCTGCCCACGATTGCCGAATATGGCCGCAGGGGCGTTCTGGCTCTGTTGGCCGACTCCACGAACGCTGAACGCCCGGGCTTTACCGCCACCGAGCAGACCGTCGCCGAGGGCGTGCGCAGCCTGTTTGCCAAGGCAGGCAAGCGCCGCATCATCGTGGCGACCTTCGCGTCCAACATCTACCGCGTGCAGCAAATCATCGACCTGGCGATCGAGTCGGGCCGCAAGGTGGCCGTCAGCGGCCGCAGCATGGTCTCTAACACCGAGATGGCCCGTGAGCTGGGCTACCTGCACGCGCCGGATAATGTCCTCATTACCATTGATGAGATCAACAAGTACCCCCCGGAGAAGGTCGTGCTTATCACCACCGGCAGCCAGGGCGAGCCGCTGAGTGCGCTGTCCCGCATGGCGCAGGCCAGCCACCGCCAGGTGCGCGTCGGCCCTAACGATTTCATCATTATTTCGGCCCGCCCCATCCCCGGCAACGAAAAGACCGTGACGAAGGTCGTCAACGGCCTGCTGTCCCTGGGGGCCGAGGTCATCTACGAGAATATGTACGACACCCACGTGTCCGGCCATGCCTGCCAGGAAGAGCAGAAGCTCATGCTGACGCTGGCCCACCCGCAGTATTTCCTGCCGGTACACGGTGAGTTCAAGCAGCTCAAGCGCCACGCCGAGACGGCCGAGCACCTGGGCTACATCCCCAGGCAGAACATCTATATTGCTGAGAACGGCCAGAACATCCGCCTTTCTGCGGACGGCATGGCTATTGAGAACACCGTCGCGGCGGGCGCTGTGATGGTGGACGGCTACGGTGTCGGCGATGTCGGCAACGTGGTCCTGCGTGACCGCCATCATCTGTCGGAGGACGGCATCATCATCGTGACCGCAGCCATCGATGGCAGCAACGGTCAGGTGCTCTCCGGCCCCGACCTCGTCAGCCGCGGCTTTGTCTATGTGCGTGAGAGCGAGGAACTGATGGAAGGCGCCCGCACCCAGGTAGAAATGGCACTGGACCGCAGCCTGGCCGACAATATGCACGACTGGGCCAGCGTCAAGGCACGCGTGCGGGAGGCGCTGTCCAGCTATATCTACCGCCGCACCAAGCGCAGCCCGATGATTCTGCCGATCCTGCTGGAAGTGTAAAAGCCTTTGAGCTGAGGAATGTACAATGAAACACAAGGATGGTCTGGATATAGCCGCCGTACTGCTGCTGTTGCTGGCCGCCGTCGCCGTTATGGTCGTGCCGGTGGCCCTCGTCATGCCGCAGCTGCTCGCTGTGCCTGCGATGCTGGTGCTCATTGCACTTTGCGTGGTGCTCTACCAGCGCCGCCGTCTGCGCACCTTTCTGGCTAAACAGCTGTGCAGCACCGAGTTTGAAAACAGCCGTATCCAGTACAGCCTTGCCAACCTGCCTATTGCGACCGTTCTTATCAACGATGGCCGCATCCTGTGGTACAACCAGCATTTCAAAGAGCAGGTTCTCGGCGATTATGACGCCGTGACCCGCCCGGTAGCGCGCGTTCTGCCAGAGTTTGACTTGGCTGTCTGCTCCCGCCCCCATGGGCAGGATCTGACCGTGGGGGAACGGCGCTTCACCGCCTACTCTGCCACCGCCAAGGGCAGCCGTGGAGCCAGCCTTGTGTACCTTATCGACGATACCTTCTATAAGGAAACACTCGATGAGTACAACGCCAGCCGCCCGGCGTGTCTTATCATCGTTATCGACAGCTATGATGAGCTGTTCGATGATATGAAGGACAGTGAGCAGGCCAAGGAGCTGGAAGCTATCAACAGCCTGCTGGAAGAGTACATTGGCCGCAGCTCGGGCTTCCTGCGCAAAATCTCCAACAGCCGCTATATTGCGGTGGTGGAGGAGCGCGACGTGCGCTGGATGCTGGAAGAGCGGTTCGATATCCTCGATAAAGTCCGTGCCCTGCACCCGGGCGGTTTGACCACACTGTCCATCGGCGTAGGCCGCGGCGGCAAGAACTTACAGGAATGCCATCAGATGGCCCGTGAGAGCATTGACATTGCCCTTGGCCGCGGCGGAGACCAGACCGCCGTAAAAACCGTGGACGGCTTTGAGTTCTACGGCGGCATTTCCCACGGCGTGGAGAAGCGCAGCCACGTCCGCAGCCGCATTATCTCCAACGCGCTGTGCGACCTTATCAAGCGCAGCGACAGCGTCATCATTATGGGCCACCGTATGAGCGACCTGGATGCCGTCGGCTCGGCGGTCGGTGTGCTGCGGATGTGCAAGATGTGCGGTGTGCCCGCCGTCATTGCCGTTAACAGCGAGGCCACGCTGGCAGGGCCGCTGCTGAAAACGTTTATCGAAGCAGGTGAGGGACACAACTTTATCGCCCCTGACCAAACGCTGGACGTCATCACGCCGAACACCTTGTTGATCATCGTCGATACCTACCAGAAGCGACTGCTGGAAAGCCAGCAAATCTACGAAAGATGCAAGCGCGTCGTCGTCATCGACCATCACCGCATGGCGGTGGGGCACATCGACAATCCGCTGTTGCTCTACCACGAACCCTATGCGTCCAGCGCCAGCGAGCTGGTCTGTGAACTTCTGCAATTTATGCCGAAGGAAAACAACATCACCCCGCTGGAAGCCCAGGCTCTGCTGGCCGGCATCATGCTGGACACCCGCAGCTTTGCACTGCATGTCGGCGTGCGTACCTTTGAAGCTGCTGCCTGGCTGCGCAGCCGCGGTGCCCAGACTGCCGACACCAAGTTGCTCTTTAACACCTCGAAGGAAGAGTATGAGGCCCGCGCCCATATCGTGGAGGCGGCCTACATATATAAGGGCTGTGCAATCGCCCTGTCTGGCGAACTGGAAGCCGGTATGAACGTGGTGCTGCCCATGGCGGCTAACGACCTGCTGACCATCAACGGTGTGGACGCCAGCTTTGTGGCCGTCGCCAAGAACGGCGGTGTCAATATCTCAGCCCGCAGCATGGGCGCACTGAACGTACAGGTCATTCTGGAACCGCTGGGCGGTGGCGGCCATCTGATGATGGCCGGCGCACAGCTGCAGAACTGCACCCTGCAGGATGCGGAACACCGCATCCGTGAACAAATCGACCTTTACCGCGCGGCGCAAGCCAAAAACGCCGCACAGTAATCGGGATATAATTTTGGGAGGGAAACCCTTATGAAGATCATTCTCAAACAGGACGTCAAGACCATCGGCAAGAAAGATGAGATCCATGAAGTCTCGGACGGTTACGCCCGCAACTTCCTGTTCCCGCGCAACCTGGCAGCCCCGGCAGATGCCGCTGCCCTGAACCAGGCCCGCACCAAGAGCGAGGCCAAGGCCCACCACGAGGCCGAAGCCCGTGCCGCCGCCGAAGCCTTGGCTGCCAAAATCAAGGGCCAGGTCATCACCGCTAAAGTCAAGGGCGGTGCCTCCGGTAAGCTGTACGGCAAAGTCACCGGCAAGGAAGTCGCCGAGCTGCTGACCACCCTGACCGGCACCGAAATCGAAAAGAAAAAGGTCGAGCTTCCTTCCGCTATCAAGGAGTTCGGCAGCTATGATGCCTCCGTGCGCCTGTACGCCGGTGTCGTTGCGCCCTTCAAGCTGAAGGTCGAGGAACTGTAACTACAAATTTGACAGGGGAGGAGGACGCACGCTGTGCCAAAAAATGAAGAAGTAAGCCTGTCCAGCCTGGGTATCCAGATGCCCTACAATATGCAGGCAGAGCAGAGCGTGCTGGGGGCCGCGCTGATGGATGAGACGGTGCTGAACCGGCTCATCACCGACATGGAACCCGAAATGTTCTACTCAGACCAGAACCGCGCTGTCTACGAGACAATGCGTTCGCTCTATACCGAGAGCGAGGCCGTTGATGTCATCACGCTGGTGAATGCCCTTGCCAACGGCGGTACCTTTGCCAGCGCTGACGACGCTAAAGTGTACATTACCCGCATTGCCGAGACCGTCCCGGCCATCTCCAATGTCGATTCTTATTTTAAGATCGTCAAGGAGAAGTACCAGGCCCGCCGCCTCATCGATGCCGCCCGCGGCATTTTGAGCGAGACGGCCTCCGGCGAGGACGCCGACCTGCTGTTGGAAAGCGCTGAGCAGAAAATCTACGATATCCGCTCGGGCCGTGATAAGACTGGCGTCAAGACCATCAAGGAGTCCATCCTTGAGGTCATTGACACGATGCAGAAGTTAAGTGGTGCTGACCGCGACAAGTTTGCCGGCATTCCCACGGGCTTCAACTACCTGGACACAGTGCTCACCGGCCTGGGCCGCTCGGATCTTATCATTCTGGCCGCCCGCCCCGGTATGGGCAAAACGTCCTTTGCGCTGAATATCGCCACGAACGTTGCCCGCCAGCAGAAGGTGCCCACCATCATTTTCAGCCTGGAAATGACCTGCGAACAGCTGACCGACCGCATCCTTTCCAGCACGGCGAACATCGACAGCCAGGCGTTCCGCACCGGCCGTCTGAACAACTCCGACTGGAACGACTTTGCCCAGGCGACCTCGATGCTCTACAATGCCCCCATTTACATGGATGATTCCTCGGGTATCTCGGTGCCGGAGATCAAAGCAAAGATCCGCACCATCAACCAGGATCCCAAGAAAGAAAAGATCGGGCTTGTCATCATCGACTACCTGCAGCTGATGCAGAGTGCCAAGCGCACCGAGTCCCGCGTGCAGGAAATCAGTGATATCACCCGAAACTTAAAAATCATGGCAAAGGAACTCAACGTCCCTGTTATCGCGCTGTCCCAGCTGTCACGTGCGGCAGAAAAGACGGCGGGCCGGTCTGACCACCGCCCCCAGCTGTCTGACCTGCGTGACTCCGGCTCGATCGAGCAGGATGCCGATATCGTGCTGTTCCTCTACCGTGCAGCCTACTATAACTCCCAGAATGGGGAGGACAGCCAGGCCAACGAGAATGAGGCCGAGTGCATTGTGGCCAAAAACCGCCACGGTGAGACGAGCGTTGTCCGCCTGGGCTGGGACGGTGCCCACACGCGCTTCAGCAATCTGGATGTAGCCCATGAGTTCTGACGCGGAAAAAACTGTACAGCGTATTGAAGAGGCTCTGTTGGACGGCTGCCGCCGGCAGGGTCTGTTCAAGTCTGGCGACAGAGTCATTGCGGCCTGCTCCGGTGGGGCAGACTCGATGGCGCTGTTGCTTTTTTTGCTGCACCACCGTCGCACGCTGGAAATTGAGGTGCTGGCGACCCACGTCAACCACGGTATCCGGGGCGAGACCGCCAAACGTGATGCCGACTTTGTGGCGGATTTCTGCCGCCTGAACGGTGTGGAGCTCTTTCTGTATGACGCCGTGCAGGAGGGAATCGAGATACCGCCCCATCCCAGCGAGGATTGGGCGCGCGGCCTGCGGTACGGCTGGTTCGACGAGCTGGCCGCGCGGGAGGAAGCTGTTATTGCCACGGCGCACACGATGTCCGACCAGGCCGAGACCGTGCTTTTCCGCATGGCGCGGGGAACCGGGCTGCATGGACTGGCGGGCATCCCGCCTCGCAGGGGCTTTTATGTGCGGCCCTGCCTCTGCCTGACCCGCGCCGACACCGAGGCATACTGTGCCGCCCTGGGGCAACACTATATCCAGGACGAGACGAATGCCAAGGATACCTACGCCCGCAACCGCATCCGGCATGACGCCATCCCGGCGCTGCAATATGCGAACTCTGCCGCCGAGCGCAGCATTGCCAGACTCTGCCGCCAGATGCGTGAACTAGATGAATGGCTCACCGCCGAAGCTGCCGCCCTGCTGCAGGCAGCCAGTGTGCCGGGCGGGTATGACGCCGCTGCCCTGCGCAGCGCCGCAGGCCCGGTACTGGATGCCGCACTGCACGCCCTTGTCAGCCCAGTGCGCGACGCTGAGGAAAAGTATATCAGCCTGCTGCGTTTCCTGATTTTGAAAGGGGAAGGGGCCGTCCAGTTGACCCCGGAAGTGACCTTCAAAATTCGGAATGGACTGCTCGTCTGTCTGACAAAAGAGGGCGCACAGATTGCCCCGGCACCGCCACAGCCCTTTGAACCCGGTGAATTTTGCCTTCCGGGTGGTTATTTTGTGAAATTTCAGGTCGTAAAGTATGAAAAATTTCTAAAAAATCAACCAATTTTCAAAAAAGACTTAAACTGTTGTGCAGATTGTGCTAAAATACAAGGGAATGTTATTCTGCGCACAAGGCAGCCGGGGGATTTCTACCGCCCGGCTGGCCGCCACCTGCGGAAAACACTCAAAAAATATTATAACGAGCTTGGCATACCGCCCGCCGAACGCCCGCTGTTGCCTCTGCTTGCCGATGGCAGCGAGGTACTGTGGCTGTGGGGCTGCGGCTTTGCCGAGGGATGTGCCCCCGATGAGTACACCCACGAGGTACTGACGGTGCGGACAGAAAAAACAGGGGAGGCATAACTCTAATGAACAGCATGGACAAAGATATCGACCATGTTCTTGTGACCGAAGAGCAGATGAAGGCCAAAGTCGCCGAGCTGGGCGCACAGATCAGCCGCGATTACGCAGGCAAAGACCTGCTGCTGGTTTCCATTTTAAAAGGTGCGGTCGTTTTTATGGCAGACCTGATGCGCGAGGTCAAAATTCCCTGCGCCATCGACTTTATGGTCGTCTCCAGCTACGGCGGTGCCAACACATCGTCCACCGGCCTTGTCAAGATCATCAAGGATCTGGACGCTGACCTGACCGGCAGGGATGTTCTGATTGTCGAGGATATCCTCGACACCGGCATCACGCTGTCCAAGCTGGTTCCGGTGCTCAAAATGCGCAACCCCGAAAGCGTAAAGATCTGCACCATCCTCAGCAAGCCCAGCCGCCGCAAGGCCGACATTGAGCCGGACTACTGCGGCTTTGAGGTGCCCGACGAGTTCGTGGTCGGCTACGGCCTGGACTACGACGAAAAGTACCGCAACCTGCCCTACGTGGGCGTACTCAAGCCGGAAGTGTATTCCGACTGAACCAAAGGATCCAAAATGCCCGGTGAATACACCGGATAGGAGTTGATTTCTTGCAGCACAAACAACCGAAATTCAGCGGCATCCTTGTGGTGGCCGTCCTGATGGTGTTGGTTCTGTTCTTTGTCAGCCTTTCGCCGCTGCTGGCGGCCACCGGCACCAAAGACACAACCTACTCCGAAATTTATTACTACTTTGAAAACCAACAGGTGACCTCTTTCCGCTTGGATCTGGGCACCGGCAGCCTGGAACTTTGGCTCAAGGAAGGCAAAGCCGCCCTGCCGGAGTCCAACGCCGCAGCCAGCCTGCCCAGCGGCGGCCTGCTGAGCCTCGGCAATTCGGAGGACGAGGATCTGCCCGCCAACGGCGGCACGGTCTATATGACCTACAAGCTGCCCTACGGTGGTGACTTCAACACCGGAAAAATCTCCGATTTTGTCGATGAATACAACGAGGCCAACCCCGACGCCCCGATGGTGTTCGACTATGTCGCCGCCAAGACAAGCATTCCCTGGCTGGAAATTATCTTCTATGTCGCTATGATTGCCAGCATCGGCATGCTGTTCATGTCGATGTACCGCGGCGGCGCAGGCGGCGGCATCATGAATGTGGGCCGCGCCAAGGTCAAGGATCAGCAGGAGAACCAGCGCAAGGCAACCTTTGCCGATGTGGCCGGTGCCGATGAGGAAAAGGCCGAGCTGCAGGAAGTCGTTGAGTTCCTGAAAGCGCCCAACAAATTCAACTCTCTGGGTGCGCGCATCCCGCACGGTGTGTTGCTCGTCGGCCCTCCGGGTACCGGTAAGACCTTGCTGGCTCGTGCCTGCGCCGGTGAGGCTGGCGTGCCGTTCTACGCGATCTCCGGCTCTGACTTCGTCGAGATGTACGTCGGTGTTGGTGCCTCCCGCGTGCGTGACCTGTTTGAAAAAGCCAAAAAGACAATGCCCTCCATCATTTTTATCGATGAGATCGATGCTGTAGGCCGTCAGCGCGGCGCAGGTCTTGGCGGCGGCCACGATGAGCGTGAGCAGACCCTGAACCAGCTGCTGGTCGAGATGGACGGTTTTGACGCCAACGACGGCGTTATCGTTATGGCCGCCACGAACCGTGCGGATATCCTGGATAAGGCGTTGCTGCGTCCGGGCCGTTTTGACCGCCAGGTCTATGTAGGCCTGCCCGACGTCAAGGGCCGCGAGGAGATCCTCCGGGTCCACACGAAGAATAAGCCCCTCGGCCCCGATGTGAGCCTGAAAACGATCGCCCGCTCCACCGCCGGTTTCTCCGGCGCGGATTTGGAAAACCTCGTCAACGAGGCGGCCCTGCTGGCTGCCCGCCAGGGCAAGAAGGCCATCACCGAGAAGGAGATCGAGGAAGCCTCCGTCAAGGTCATGATGGGCCCCGAGAAGAAGAGCCACGTTGTCACCGACGAGGAGCGCCGCTTGACCGCTTACCACGAGACAGGCCACGCCATCACCGGCTACTTCTGCAAGCACCATGACCCGGTGCACCAGATCAGCATTATCTCCCGCGGCGGTGCAGGCGGCTACACGATGTACCTGCCCGAGAAAGACCCCAGCTACGTCACCAAGACTGCAATGTTCGAGAACATCGTCTCGCTGCTGGGCGGCCGTGTGGCCGAGCAGCTTGTGCTGGATGATATCTCCACCGGCGCATCCAACGACCTGCAGCGCGCCACCGATACGGCCCGCGCCATGGTCACGCGGTACGGCTTCTCGGAGCGGATGGGTCCTGTCGTCTACGGCAGCGACCCCGGCGAAACCTTCCTGGGCCGTGACTTCGGCCAGGGCAAGGGCTACTCCGAGACGATTGCCTCCGAGATCGACAACGAGATCCGTGACATTGTGGACGAAGCCTACGAGACCGCCCGCCGCACCCTGACCGAGCACATGGACGAGCTGCACAAGGTCGCAGGCGTCCTGATGGAGCGCGAGAAGATCAGCGGCGAGGAATTCAAGACCCTGATGGAGGGTGGAACCCTGCCGCCCT